>NZ_JAUBOQ010000012.1:1284-20620 GCF_036700325.1 Microcoleus sp. Z1_B2 | reverse complement strand
CCGGCCAAAATTGGTCGGGAGTTAATTAATCAGGGTGCATCTACTAATTTAGTCTCCGGTTCGAGGTGCACCTGTTCGGGACAGTTTGAGAAAATTTTTGATAATTAGCGATTTTGGCTGTAATAAGCTGCTGTGCATCTAATTTGACAGTCAATTTTTCTACAATTATTGTGGGACGGGCATCTTGCCCGTCTCTGTACTCAATTTAGATGCGTAGCAGCTTACGACAAAAAAAACCCGGCCAAAATTGGTCGGGAGTTAATTAATCAGGGTGCATCTACTAATTTAGTCTCCGGTTCGAGGTGCACCTGTTCGGGACATTTTGGGAAAATTTGGGGAAATTCGTGGTTTGGGGTGCGATCGCCAAAAAAAACCCGGCCAAAATTGGTCGGGAGTTAATTAATCAGGGTGCATCTACTAATTTAGTCTCCGGTTCGAGGTGCACCTGTTCGGGACAGTTTGGGAAAATTTTGGGAAATTCGTGGTTTGGGGTGCGATCGGCAAAAAAAAACCCCAAACCAGAATTGGCGGGGAGTTAATTAATCAGGGTGCATCTACCAATTAAGCTTCCTGAGAATTCCAGCGCAATCCGGACAACCTCAAACTTTATTCAGCATCACCGTCGATATCGCAAAAAAAAACCCCAAACCAAAATTGGCGGGGAGTTAATTAATCAGGGTGCATCTACCAATTAAGCTTCCTGAGAATTCGAGCGCCATCCGGACAACCTCAAACTTTATTCAGCATCACCCTCGATACCGCAAAAAAAAACCCCAAACCAAAATTGGTCGGGAGTTAATTAATCAGGGTGCATCTACTAATTTAGTCTCCCGCCCGATGTGCACCTTTTCAGGACACTTTGGCAGAATTTTGGAGAATTTGTGGCGAGGGGGGGCGATCGACAAAAAAAACCCGGCCAAAATTGGTCGGGAGTTAATTAATCAGGGTGCATCTACCAATTAAGCTTCCTGAGAATTCGAGCGCAATCCGGACACTTACCACTAAAAACTCAAAACTCTTTTCGGTGAACCAGAGTTGCACTAGCTTGGTCTGTCGGAACTAGCAAGATTTCGCTAATATTGACGTGGGGCGATCGCGTCGCGCAAAAATACACGACATCGGCTACATCGTCCGCAGTCAGCGGTGTCAATCCTTGATAGACATTTTTTGCTTTTTCTGCATCGCCGTGAAACCGGACATTGCTAAATTCTGTTTCCACCAAACCAGGCTCTATTTCTGTCACCCGCACTGCTGTTCCCAAAAGGTCTTGTTTCAACCCTTCAGAAATAGCTCTCACTGCTGCTTTGGAAGCGCAATAAACATTACCTTTCGGATAAGCTTGGCGGCCTGCTATTGAGCCGATATTCACTACGTGGCCGCGGTTTCGGCTTACCATTCCCGGCACGATCGCACGAGTCATGTAAAGCAAGCCTTTAACATTGGTATCAATCATTTCTTCCCAATCTTGAAAGTTGCCTTCGTGCAGTTTGTCTAAACCACGGCTCAATCCCGCATTGTTAATCAGAATATCGATGTTTTTCCAGGCATCGGGAAGCGCAGTTATCGCCGATTCGACTTGCGGGCGATCGCGCACGTCCAATTCTAGTAAATAAATCTCGTTTGCCGATGCGATGGATTTTGTTTCTACAAGTTCGTTTGCCAGTCGATCAAGCTTTTCAAGACGGCGGGCTGCTAAAATTAGTTTGGCTCCACCTTTGGCGAATATCTTGGCACAGGCTGCTCCGATACCGCTACTCGCACCTGTAATGAAAACAATTTGATTTTGGATAGAAATCATACGATTTTAGATTTTAGATTTTAGATTTGGGAATTGGGAATGACTAATGAGATAAGGGTTTGGATATTTCATACTGTCAATTCAACATAATTCTTGTAGTGACGACTTTAGGGATTCAGTCCTTTCTCTTCAAGATTTTCTTGAACTCGCCACTACTAAAATTACCCAAATAATACCATCCCCTAAAAAATGCAACTGTAGACCAGCGCTCCAAACATTTAATTCATAAGTTATTCCCCATCTAAAATCTAAAATCTAAAATCTAAAATCTAAAATCTAAAATGGTATAACCCATAACACCTATTTTATTACTTGACAACCCGCAATCGCACACTAACTGTTGCAATTCCACCTTGTCGCATCAAAACTGCTGAAACCCACCGATTTTCTGGCGTAGCCGGAGCTTTACCTACTTTAAAAATTCCCCCGGCATTTAGCAACTCTAGCTCGACTTCTGAGGGATTAAAAAAGGTTTTTTCGGTAATGGGTTCCTCCAAAACAGTCCCTATTAAAATATCATCGCCGATCGGCTCTCGTACAATGGCATCAAAATAGTAATCTTCGCCTACCTTAACTTGCTCCGGCAAATTTACTTCAATTGTGGGAGGATTATTTCCAGAACTAAGCTGAGTTTGTTCTGCTAAAATCTCTTGACTAACTATTTTTTCACCTTCAAAGCGCTGCTGGGAACGGATGGTAGCTTTGAGAGTTAATTCTCTGCCATCCTTTTTTTGAGTGCCGGCAATTGTAGTTATGGTTTCTGCAATAATCGCGCTACCTTCGGTTTTCCAAGATTTGATCTCGGTGCGGTAATTTAAACTTGGATATCGATCCCAGAGTTGGGTGAGGGCTTTTTCCATGCTTTGGCCGTTTAAGCCGTCAGAATGAGTGAAATTCTGGCTGTAAAATGCCATGACTGCTTTGACATCGCGCCGGTTGGCGGCGGCGTCAATTTCTGTTAGCAGTTTTGTGAGTGGGGCGGGCGCATTTTCAGGGGTTTGGGCGATCGTTTGGGGAGTCGCCCCGATCGCACCGATCGCTCTTGCCGCACCTTGATGCAGCACGCCAGCACTTACCACTGTTAAACATAACAATATTTGAGCGATCGACTGCCCGCCGTTAAAGCCAAAAACGATCGCCCGTTGGCGCAGCCCTCGAAGCGGATCGGCTTTTTCGTCCCGACGGCTGGAAAAATACTGAGATGCACTTGGCACTAAATTCAAAAAATTACGCATTAGGTGATAATTTGGTTATTTGTCAGGAGTAGTGGCGCGGGCAACTGTTCGCCTGCAACGAACACTGACAACGGAAGGACGGACATGGCACAATCTAATTTTAGATTGCTGATTGAAAATTGGCTGAAACTGCCGGAATAATAAGCATAATAATCTAAAACCTCAAATATAAAATTGATTGACCTGTGGAACTTGTACTTGTAAAAAAAACAAAAACCTTGACAAAAGCCCCCCTCCGGTTGTTGGTTGCAGCTAGCGGCACTGGTGGACATTTATTTCCTGCGATCGCCACCGCTAGTCAGTTGAACGACTGTCAGATCGAATGGCTAGGAGTCCCAGATCGCATGGAAACCGAATTAGTTTCATCCCTTTACCCCCTCCACACGATCGCCGTTGAAGGCTTTCAGCAGCGATTTGGACTAGGTACTGTGCGAATTTTGGGCGGACTCGTCGGCTCGATCCTTCATGTGCGGAAGTTGCTCAAAGCGGGAAATTTTCAGGGAGTCTTTACTACCGGCGGTTACATCGCAGCACCAGCAATTCTAGCGGCTCGCTCTTTGGGTTTGCCGGTGATTCTCCACGAATCTAATGCCATTCCGGGGAAGGTGACGCGCTGGTTTAGTCCTTTGTGCACTGCTGTGGCGATCGGATTTGAAGCAGCAGCCCAGCATTTACCCCGCGCCAAAACGGTGGTGGCCGGTACGCCGGTGCGATCGCAATTCCTCGCCCGCCAACCTCTAAATTTGCCAATTCCTGACAGCGTACCTGTTATTTTAGTCATGGGTGGCTCTCAAGGTGCTGTCGCAGTCAATAAGTTAGTGCGCGAGTGTGCTCCGGCTTGGTTTGATGCCGGCGCTTGGGTGGTTCACCTCACCGGAAATAATGACCCGGATGCCGAGAGTTTGAAACACGAGCAATATTTGTCAATGCCATTTTACGACAATGTGGCGAGCTTGTTGCAGCGAGCAAATTTAGCAATTAGTCGATCGGGCGCCAGTGCTCTGACAGAATTAGCAGTGACGGGCGTACCTTCTATTTTAATTCCTTTTCCTCACGCGGCTGACGACCACCAAAGATTTAATGCGGATGTATTTGCTAAAGTCGGCGCCGCTGTGGTATTCCGTCAAAGCGAACTGACAGCAGATGTCTTGCAAAGCAAAGTGTTGTATTTGTTAAGAGATTCCGAATATTTGGAAAAAATGTCTCAAGCTGCTGCTCAATTAGCGGTGACAGACAGTACAGAACGTTTGGCAAATTTGGTCAGGGAATTGGTGGTGAGGTAGCGAAAATTGGACACCGCCACTAATTTAACGAGTTCTTTTTAATGAGGGTAAAGCGTAAAACCCCTGTCCAACCAAATAACATAAAACACAGCCCCATCCCGATAACCAACCATTGGAGCCTTCCCGCAAAACCGAAAAGCAATAAAATTTACATCATCCTTAAGATGGCTGGGAATAGGTGCTCTAATGGAACTTCGGGCTATCTTCTCGTAGCCCAATCCGTGACGGGGACAAGCATTAATCTCACTCCAGGTAAGCTGATTTAATTTGTAGAGCGTATCTGCAAAAGCAGCCTTTTCATCTTTTGTGCATTGAGAAAGAGAGTAATCTTTATTCATGTATCGCAAAGAAAATAGAGGTGACTCCTGCTCTGGCGGTAAATCAACAATTTCTCTAGGTGAAATCCTTTTCCCTTTTTCTTGGCGTTGATTTGCCTTAAGATGCTTCTTCACAATTGAGTTGAGTCTTGAAGTATTTTTTCAGGGATTGATGAGTAATTTTTCCGCTATTTTGAGCAGCAAGTTTCCAGGGATATTCTTCGTGTGTCATGTTCCTTAACTTCCATGCAGCAAACTGCCCAAACACAGAGTAAACTTCATCAAGCAGGCTCTTAGTTTTTTCTTCGTAAATCGAAAAGTCTATATATTCAGGACGTGGAATTGCACCAGTACCATACTTTTTATAGTGACGGTACAAATCAGGAACAACGGGCCCGTGAGTCCATGCTTCTATGGCTTCAAGAAATAGCGGTTCATCGTACAAAGCTAAATGAAAGCCTTGAGCATAGTAAACCAATTTCTGAAGCTTGAGATTAGATATCAGATCGCCAGCATCTTCACTTGCCTGAGCCAAAAAGTATTCGGCTGCATCATAACAACTCAGCATAACTTACTTGGTAGTCATTAAACGGCAAAACTAGAACGAGATTTTTTTGACACTCCCGCGACTCAAGCAGACTATATTTGTCTGGAGACGTTTTCACGGGGAATTGCGAGCCGTGTCACTTTATTTACATTATACTATATTTTCTCAATCTATGCCATATTCAATTTAACAAAATTAACTACCGATTCTAATCCTTCCTTTGTCTTCAAGTTAGTAAAAACAAAAGGTTTCTCCCCCCGCATTTTTTTCGCGTCCCGTTCCATCACGCCTAAATCTGCTCCTACATAAGGTGCGAGGTCTGTTTTATTAATTACCAACATATCAGATTTAGTAATTCCTGGCCCGCCTTTGCGCGGAATTTTATCGCCTGCTGCGACATCGATTACGTAAATTGTTAAATCTACTAACTCCGGGCTAAAAGTTGCCGCCAAGTTATCGCCGCCGCTTTCGACAAATACTAAATCTAAATCAGTGAATTTGTGTTCTAACTCTTCTATAGCTACTAAGTTTATCGAAGCATCTTCGCGGATGGCTGTGTGGGGACAGCCTCCTGTTTCTACGCCCAAAATTCGATCGCTCTCCAAAGCTTGACTCCGAACCAAAAACTGGGCATCTTCCTGAGTATAGATATCATTAGTAACAACCGCAATCTGGTATTGCTGTCGCAGCGCTTTGCACAAAGCATCCAGTAAAGCTGTTTTCCCCGAACCAACTGGCCCAGCAATTCCTACACGAAAAGCACCCATAGCGATTTTAGATTTTAGATTTTAGATTTTAGATTTTCTGATTTTCTGATTTGGGATTTGGGATTGAGGGATTTGGGATTGAAGGATTTTCAACTGCGAAACAACCGAGTGTACTGAGTTTCGTGCGCCATGCTAGCCAGTCCTAATCCCCAACTGCAACTCCCAAGCTCATCATCTTCTAATTTTAAAACTTCTTGCGCCGTACAGCTAATTTGAGACTGCAAATCTAACAGCAACTGTTGACCGGCTGTTTGACCGAGGGGAATCAGTTTCACGCCCGCACTCGCCAAATTGGCAGCCCAACTGTACAAATATCCTAACACGGCCGCTTCCTCTTCAATCTGCCAGTTGGCGGCGGCAATGCCAAAGCCGATCGCAAAATTGCACGGATTGCCGCCAAATTCCACCAAATCTTTTACACTTGTTGTTAACCCAGAAGCAACGGGCGATTCCCTGCGGGATAGCTTCGCTTCACGCAAATCCAGCAGCAACCTCACCAAAGTCCGCCCCATTTGCCAACTTTGCAAGCGCAACTCTTCTGTTTCCTTAGCAGCCGTCGCCCAAGCATTCCAGTAATTCAAAGCCGTCAAATCCCCCATCTGTGCCGCCCTCAAAGCCCTTACCACCACAGCGGCTTCTACTCGCACAGCCCCGAATTGCAGCGAATTTTCTAACCAATTCCTCAAAGTAATCTCGCTGTCGATCGTACCGGTTTCTACCAGACTTTCGATTCCCTCAGAATAACTATAAGCTCCCACAGGTGCAAAAGCTAACTGCAACAAAGATAAAAGTTGATTGTTCACTGTTGACTGTTGACCAAGAATTTGTTGATGGTACCCGCCACGTGATTTATCCGGGGAATCAATCGAAAATCGAAAATCGAAAATCCTCAAGCCCCCGAATTTATCTCGCGCAAGTCAATCCAAAATCTAAAATCTAAAATCTAAAATCTAAAATCGAATGACTGTTGACTGTTGACTTCTTGCTTCTTCAATAGCCGAAAGCAATTTAGTCATAAGCCCTCGGATTTATCGGTGGGAGTAAATCTAAAATCTAAAATCTAAAATCTAAAATCTAAAATCTAATGGCTGTGCCCATAAGCGCCCATTTCCGGCTGAAACGGCACAATTTCCTGTGTTACTTCCAAACCCATTTTTTCTAGCATTCCCTGCAACACAGAGTCGGGAGAAAGCCTTAAATAATTATCGGCAACTTCTAAAGCTACGTGGCGGTTTCCTAAATGATAAGCCGCCCGCATCAGTAGCAGCGGGCTTGAGGCCCGCGCTGTCAGCACGAGTTCGGGTTTTGCACTTACCAGTACCAAACAGCTACCGTCTTCCGACTGCAATAAATCTCGATCGCGCAATACTGTACCTCTGGGCAAACTCAGGTGCAGCCTTTCCCCCGTTTCTGTCTCGAATCGGTGGCGGCTGCGAGTGCGATCGTCGGCTGTCATTGGTAAAGTAAAGCTGACAACAGCATCGGGATTTGCTGGTAAATGTTTTGTGAATGTTAGCATTTTTCTATTCTATTCCTCAGAACCCTTCACTTTACATCGAGTTTTTGAGGAATATCTTTTTTATAGCCGAAGGAATAAGGAAGACCGAAATTGCCATTTTCAGCTCATGTTTCAGGAATTAAAAACGTTTTAATCGTCTTGGCGATCGCTATATCTCATTCCGATTTACAGCCAGTTGAAAAATATTCATCTCTCTGAACCGCTCCCGTTCTTGTCTCTTTACCACATTTTTGTCATCTTGTCAAGCATTTTATCACAGACGATCGCCCTTTTTTCAAAAAATTTTGCATATCGTCTAGTAACTCGAACAATTTAAATCTCCAATATATTGTTGGGGGGAGGTAGCGCTTAGGCATCCTGCCTGCCATTAACAAGCTTTTATGGAGAAGTCTAATAGAACGGGAGAGGAAGAAAGACTCAAACCCTCAAGCTTATTGATTGCCCGCTTGTTGCAGTCGCAGCAGTTCGGCTTGAATTCGCTGTTTGACTGCCGGGTCCGCTTGCTGGAGCAAAGTAAGCTGGTTGAAGCGACTAACTGTCAAACCATTGGTTTCGATAACTTTTTTAGCTTGTTGGCAGTAATTCACCGCGATGCCACGAACACCTCCAGACAACCTATTAATTTGCTGAGTTTCGTTGCACACTACTCTGGGAACCGATCCCCCAGCCATTCCTTTAATTTCGTTATAAGCTTCCACCCGTCTGGGTTCTATTGCCAACACAGCACGAGCGTAGCTAGTAATTTCTTGGCTGCTAATTTCTTGAGCTTGGGCTGCCGATCCGAAAACGAGGTTTGGGGATTGTCCATACAAACCGGGCGCCCATCCGCTAGCTAAAGCTGCTGCAGAAATGATGCCTGCAAACAGCGATTGTCGCAGCATCCGGTTAATGCCAAATTTAGAGGTGTTTAGTGAGGTGTTCATGGTCGTCGGTGATTGCTTACGTGTAGATAAAAATGACACAGCGCTTGGAGGCTCAATCTTTTTGAATAATGTGGTGGCTAAAAAGTTCCTGCCTAGGAGTGACTATTTTGAATTCCAGCAGGATGCTTTGGAAGTTGCTACGACGATCGACTTTTTAGCAAATTAGATAATTTGATTCATTCTAGCATCTGTGGGAAGTTGACAATATTCAAACTTGAGATAGTAATTTTAATTACAGAGCGTTCCCGAGTTGCCAGAGGCAATAATTCTCAAAACGCAAATATTAAATAATTCTAAAAGTTATTGACAAATTACTCGCCTTAATTAGTCTAATCAAGGTACGCCCTAGCAAAGCTATCTTCCCGCCAGGGTTCCCGTTCCCCGTAGGGGTTCCCGTAGGGTAGGGTAGGGAAGCGCCTGGAAGGCTAGGTCAATCGATTTTAGATTTTAGATTTTAGATTTTACAATACTTCGGACAGTTTTTGATTGCCCACCGTAAAATAAGGGTTTCAGGGCGATTGGACAATCAAGCTGCCAACCGAAAATCAAGGGTTTCACACTATGAGATAAAAATATTCCGCACTATTGATTTTAGATTTTAGATTTTAGAATTGAAGCATTGACTTGCGCGAGATCAATTCGGGGGATCCTTTATCGGATACAGGTTTTTTATTTCTGGACGGATTCATCACGTGGCGGGTATCCTGGATGCGAGGGGGTCAAATTTAGCAGCAATCGCACTCCTCAATTGCGGCGATGATTTATCTAATGTTAAGCGATGGTGCATTTGTCGATCGACAAAATCCCCCACTGCTTTGGCTGCTGACGACGCCCAAGCCGGAACAAAAATCATGTTTTACTACCCGAAGATAGAGACAGCAACAGGGTACTAGACATTAAAATCTTGTTATCAAAATGCGCGCTATCTGTTTTTGGCAGTCAACGCGCAGGCGTGGGATTCCAGTTCTCGCTTCCTCCAGTTTGGGGCTGTGAAAACTTGTCTGGGAGTTAGCCAGAAACCTGGTTTTTCTACGAAATAAAATCGTTACAGCCACCAGCAAAAGCAGACAAACCCGGAAAGCTGGAATTTTTGGGGCTCAGTTTGCTTGTCATCTCGATCGCAGATAGCGATTTTGTGCAAGCATTATCGTAGCAATTTAACAATTATTAATTACCCATTGCCCATGAAAAGTCAAAAAGAAATTTGGCGAGTTATTCTCGCAGTAGCTATCAGTATTGTAGGCGTGCTGCACTTTGCAGTACCCGCACCTTTTATCAGAATTGTGCCGCCCCAGCTTCCTTACCCGGAAGCATTGGTTTATATCAGCGGTTTTTTCGAGATTTTGGGCGGAATTGGGCTGTTAGTTCCTCCTGTCAGCAGGGCGGCGGCGTGGGGGTTAATTGCCTTGTTTATTGCCGTGTTTCCAGCTAATATCAATCAAGCCGTCAACAACATTCCGATAGAAGGGATTCCCCACAACCAATTACTGTATTGGTTGAGGCTGCCTTTTCAAGCTGTCTTCATTGCTTGGGCCTGGGTTTATACCAAACCAGACGAAGGTAAACCCCGGGCTTCTATAGTTCCAGATACAACAGAAAACGCCCAATGAAGCAGTTCGACTACTCTGTGGATTTTAAAAACATCGACTTTAGACAGCACCCGGAACTTTATCGGGTAGGGAAAGGAGAACAGGGAGTGCTGTTGGTTGAACCATACAAAGGAGAAATTTTGCCTTTCTGGAGATTTAAGACTCCTGAAATTGCCAGGGAGTCTAGCAGCAAAATTTACTCCTTGTTTTTAGAGTATCTCGATGCCGATGATTTTGTGGGAGCCGACATGGCCCGCAAGTTCTTGCAGATGGGGTACACTCGATCCCGTCGCTACGCTAACCACAAAAGCGGCCGAAAATACCAGCAAAACCCTCAAAAGCTGAAGTCTGTTGCAGAGCAAACCGCCGCTCGAAAAGATATTTTGCCGCTCGAAACTGATCCGGTGAAAGCCGAATCCGCCGCCATTTTTAAAGAGAAATGGATGCTGGCTAAAATCAACGAGAAATATCTCCAGCTTTTAGCCAGACATCGGCAGATGTACGAATCTTAGTTAGTCAACGCTGAGGATTGACATACAGTTACCAAGAAATTGGGTCTAAAGCCCCGTCATAAGCTTGACGGCTTTAATTAATTATCAACTTTTGTTAATTGTTTTCTTGAACTTTCTTGCATTGTGTTCATTGTAGAGTAAAATAACTAGACTACAGGTAGAATAACCGCCGATACACATGAGACACCACGCTCAAACGACAGGTCGGAAAACAATAATGGTTAGTGGGTGGCGAAAACCACGAAAAACATAGCTGGGCTAACTAATGTAAGCCAAAATCAGAGACTAAACTTTTTATTTCTAAAATGTACTGTGGGGCACACAGAAACAAGAGAAGCAATTCTCGAAAGCTTGGGGAGACAAACCCTCGCGAGGCTATCTAAATTAAGCTCGATATTTGGTTCTTTTGAACGGATACCTGGTTTAAACACTGCCACAAGGATAGATAGTTTTAAGGTATGTCGCAGAACCAAGAATCCCCTCGCCTTCAGGCAGGGGAGTGTCAAAAAAACTCAGGACTTAGACTTTAGCCCCGTCGGCAGCAGTGTAGTTGTGCTTGCCTATCGGGGCCTGCTCTATTTGCTTGACCCTACTATTTACTCGTCATCTTCTTCCGTCTGCCACTGTCGCCAAATTTCAAAGGCATTAAAGCCCCTGTATTGCAGGTAATTCAAGACTTTGCCCTTGGTTTTCGGATCTGCTTTACCCCAAGTATCGATCTTGTATTTCCGCATGACTTTGGCTTTTAATTCGGCCAGTTTTTCTGCTTCGGAGTCCTGATTTTCTGCAATTTCTTCTTCCCAGACTTGCTCGAACAAATCGTTGGTAATTCCTTTTTGCAGGCACTTGCGCTTGATGGCAGACTTTCCGTATTTGCCTGCTGCAGAGGCGATCGAGTTTGCCACCAAGCGAGTGTCAGACTGATAGCCCCGGTCTTGAATTTGCGCGATCGCCTCCAATATTTCCTCATTGCCAAAACCTTTCTCTTGCCCCTTTTTGCGAAGTTCAGAGGCACTGTAGTCTTTGCGAGACAAGAGAAAATAGAAATAGTCAAGACAGCTCATCAGTTAAATCGAAGGGTGGCGCGCAAATACTCGTGTAGCGAAGCCAAATCCAGTAGCCTTGCTATCGGCTGACTGCATCGAGATCGCCTCTATTCTTCTGTATCCTCCTCTTCATCATCCAATTCCACATCCGGTCTGTCCACATCGATCTGAATCAAGCGAATGTGCTTGTATCCGAGCTTAATTTCAAACTCGTCTCCCGGCTTTAATCCCATTTCTTGGGTATAATTTGCCCCGATCACGATCGAACCATTCTTGTGAACGCTAGCTCGATAACTCGCTTCTCGCCCGCGTCCGTCTGCTTTAGACTTCTCTAGCTCAATGCCCTTAGCAGCTAACACTGCATCGTAAAACTCAGCCAGATTAATCCGGGTTTCTCCACTTTTGCTGACAGTGAAGTAGCCGCAAAGCTTCGCAAGTTCTCTGCGTGGCAAATCACTGCCTTTGATTTTTTGAAGCAGACCTTTTCCTGTTAAGGGTGCTGTAGCTGTTTCTGCCATTGACCGTACCTCGCTTATTGGACTTTACTTATATCAATTACAACACATTAGATTAACTTTGTTTCACTGTCAATACTAATAATTCTGAATATTAAGATTCTGGATAAATTTCTGCGGCCTCAAGACCGGGGGTGCAAGTAAGGATGCTCGAAGGGCGATCAATTTGCTCCTCGCGGCCCAAATCCTTGTGTAAGCCTTGGAGCGATCGCGCGGGGAATTATTGTCGCAAATTAAATGCTTTACTTTTTTACAGTAAAGTCTGTTCCCTGCATTCACCAATCCCCGATTGTGTCTGCGGTCAAGGTCAAAATAAGACAGCCATGAATGGAAATACCTAGAACGCGGCCACTGCAAATCTGCCGAAAGCATTTACCGGCGCGGGGTTAACTTTTACCTCAACAAGACGAGGCAGCACTTGTTCTCGATGCCACTGCCAGCTACTTGTAAATTCTATTTTTACGGCTGGAAATCCCCTCAAAACCCCAAATACCAACGAGCAATCTTCTATTAAGGTTTTGGGCATATAACTTGCACAGAACGCAGTCTGGGGAAGGCAATCCGGTAAAAATTGCAGGAAATTTCACCGGTTGGTTGAACGGGTTTAAGCTAAAACCCGACTCCATGGGCGCGGCGGCAGAAACATCGGGCAGCCACTAAGAGGAGAATAGTTTTGATCGGGCGAGATTGCTTCGCGACTCTTAACACTTCGCCACGAATCAGTAGATTTCTAGGGGGAACTGGCGAAAATCTTCCTCCTCGGGCCCCAAGCCAGAGAATTTGAGGTTATTTCCACAGGGGAATTGAAAAAGACCGAGTTTAATGCACAACAGCTTAAATGTTTGATGCACTACAAATTAGCAGCGGTTCCCGACATGGAGTTTCGATGGAAATGTATTGGTTTCGAGTCGTGGCCTGTAAACTGCCATACTCTCAAAATTTATGCACCAACTGGAGGGGCGCGTCAATCGATTTTAGATTTTAGATTTTAGATTTTAGATTTAAGCCTTGACCCCACGGATAAATACGTTCGGCAAGTTTCATCGGATACAGGTTTTTTATTTCACCGGTCCTGAGTCTGCTTTCGGCATGAATCACGTGGCGGGTATCCTGGATGCGAGGAGGTCAAACTCACAGCCGCTTCCATAATTAATTATTGTTAAATAAGCGCGCTGACGGTGAGGACGTTCTTAATTGTGGCAACTCTGGCTTTTATTGTCTTGTGCCGAATGAGGAATGCTCGTGCTGCCGAATCAGCCCGCTCAAAAACGCAGACAAGCCACCGACTCCTGTCGTGGAGAGATCAAAATTTTAGACTCTTGTTCCATTTCCCAGATTTATCTGTGGAGTAAATTTAAAATCTCAAATCGTTCGACTCAGGACTCAAGCCGAGGTCTAAAATCTCAAATCGACTGACGCATTCTATGATTAAGCAGTCCCGGACTTACTTTCTCGACGAGAAACCCAGTTTCTTCCTCGATGCTTGGTTGGGCTGCTGCTTATTTTCGGTAAAAACCGACTTGATGAAGGTAAGTCCGAGATTCGATCGAGCAGTATACTTTCGATCGCTTTGCCAGCGGCAGCCGATCGCGAATGGCCAGCAAAAACCCCACCCAGTTTGGAGCCAGGCCAAGAGAGTCTAAATTCAGCATTGCAGTGGGCGATCGCTTTTAGTGACGTTGTTGCAGGTAATTTTGCGACAGGGGAGTCCGTACCGCCGGCAGTAACTCTTCTGGTTTCGGACCTCGCTGGTTCGAGTACCGCCACCCAAAAAAGCCAGCACTAAAAGCAACGGACAACAAGCAAAGCATCAGGGTAACAGATTTTTTCAGCCCCGGTTTTTTTAACGGTTTCTGAGTCGATGCAGCGGCGCGAGTTGCTTGGATCGCTGAACACTCAGAATTAGGAATAGAGGAGGGCGAAGCCGTCGGTGAGTTCGGTGAGTTAGTAGCATCCGCTCGATCGTTCTGGTGAACCCAATCCCTACGATCTTTTAATTGGTTGGGATATTCCCAGACTTCGCCGTCAGAATTGTCTGACTCATGGGATCGATTCGCTGGGATTGGGGGGTATTGGGCGATCGCCGAAACCGAAGACGGGGCCTTCCATTCTGTACCCGCGAGCGCCGGTGGCGTTCCCGGCGCGATTATGTGCACCATAGAACCGGATGTCGCGCTGTGGGCTGGCGCGCCGGTCAAATAGCCGTCAAAGTCCGGGTGCTGATAGAGAATGGGCAAAGCCCAGTATAGCTGGTGAGAACCGTAGGCAGAAATTAGCCCAGCTCTGGCACGGCTCAGGCTGAGATCGACTGGATAGCCTTGATTGAGGTTGCGGTAAAACAAACGCGTGAGAGTTAGGGCTACATCGTCGGGGATGCTTTCTGCCATTGCTAGCACTGCCGGAATTCCACGCTTGACTAGAGCTTCGGTTAAGTTCCGTTCCGGGCTGTCGTCCGCGAGGTCTGAGGGGTCGCCGTAGGCGCCGCGGCAGGAGTTGAACACGGCCATCTGAATACCGTTGTTAACGAGCAATCCAGCTAAGTCGTCGCCACTGAGGGTTTCGGTTAAGCCGGTGCGGCTGCTGACTAGGTAGAGTTCCCCACCTCTGGAACCTAAGTTGCTGTGGCCTGCGTAGTGCAGGACTTGGTAGTGTCCTTGTTCTAGGGCTTGGGTAAGTTGTTCTCGATCGGGCTGTTCGAGAATAGTCAGTTGAATTTCCGGGCAATGGGGGCTGTTTTTGAGAGGATGACCGGTGCGGTTTTGGAGTTCTTGCTGCAAATGGAGCACTTCTCGCTTGAGCTGCAAGCTGTCTCGATCGCTCGGAGAGGCGATCGCCATTAAAATTTTTAGTGGCCCGCCACTAGGCAGTATCCGGGTTTGCTTGAACAAACTTGTACCTGGTTGGTAGCGAGAAAATACGACATCGGTGCCGGTTGCCAAAGGGCGATCGCCGGCGTGCAGAACTTCCCACGGCAGTCGTGGCAAGCGCCGGCCTTTGAGTCCGAGTCGCAGTTGCAGCACTTCTCGGCGGTGCTGGGCTATGCCTTGAGCGCAAGTCCAGCTATCGCGCAAGTTTCCTTGAAACAGCCCGCTGTATAATTGTTGCCCCAGGGCTACTAAATTCGGCGCTGAGTTGTTTCCCGAACGGGAGAGGCCGCGACCGGCAAAACTGCTTCCCTGTACTGCTTTTCCCTGGAGCAAGCCCACCAGCGGGTCGTTCATCAGTTGAGCAGACAGTGCCAGCCATTCGTCGATCGGCCAGCGGACTTGTTGTTCGGCTAAGGGTACACCGGGTGCAACCCTTTCTGTCCGCACTAGATATTCATCGTCCCCAACGGGGGTGACTGAGAGTTGAAATTCCTGGCTCACCGATTTAGCGCCCTCCCGCCTTAATTCTGAATTTGCCTGCGTTTTTGCGGCTAGCAATAGCGCTCGGCAACATATTTTTTACTCTTCCAATCAAAGTTTCTGAATGCGCTTCCCCCGATCGGGCGATCGCTAGGGTCATGTATATTTGTTCAAACACTTTGAGGATATAAAAGTTGTACTTTAATAACAGTTTATTAGTTTTGATTGCCCTGTGGCTCGGTGAAAGCCGAATTTTCTCCAATCTTGCTATCTTTAACATTTTGCACCTCTACCGCAGACCCCTTTAGATTCGTCGTGAACTTGAGTTTCTCATTGCTGAGTAAAGTTAAATTGGAGGCACTTTACCAGGCGGATCTCTAGTTCTTATTAAAATTACTTCGGCTCTCGCCAACCGGTTTCAGGGCAATATCGCAGGCAAATTTGAGTATTTTATTTTTTTGGGAGAGGGGTCGATCGGTCTTTACCGCTTATCCTGTACCACCAACCCCCCATGTGTAATCTTGATTTTGTGTCAATTAATTAATTGGTCAGCCCTGGGTTCTCATCCGTAAGCCCTCCGCCCTCATCCTTAAGACCTCCGTGGCGATCGATAATCGATACTTCACCATCGATAATTCCTAATAATTTATTGCTAATTTACCGCTTTCATGATATAGAAAATTTTTAATTTAACTGTTTTAATCGAGTTAAAGTTAAGCAGCAAAAATAAACATCAGCAGCCAAGAACTCTCAACAATACAACGACCATAAAATTGTTCCGGTACTCTCAAGCAACTCTTTTTTTGGCATCTAGAGGATTACCCCTCATCAGGCCGGTTTCTCGGAGAATTATTGGACTTGGTAGCGAAGCCGTTACAAAACAACAGGGTTGGGCAGCCTCGCCGTGGGTCATGCCCGCTCAAAATGCCGAGCTTGCAACAGTCACCAAAAACTACTTCTGCGTCACATACCATTTGAAAGCAAATCTTACAATCTGCCTGAAGATAGATATATTTTGGCAGAACTCTTAGTATTGATCCGAAAAAAAACTCAGTTCGCGAGGTTTCCTCGAATGAGAGAAAATTGTGCCACTAAAAATTAGAACAAATATTTGGTCGGGGGAATTATCTAAATTTCTAATTAATCATCGGGAACTAAAATTACGAGGGTGCTGTCGTTTAGTCAAGAGATTCAAATCCTAGGTCAGGGAAGGATTTGTCAAAGCTGGGAGTGTTACAAAACTTCAATACACCCAGCCTAGATCGGAAAAAAAGCAAGGGTAGAATTTGGGGGACAGAGGTTTTGGGTAGTTATTTAGGAGTTGTCAGTTGCGAGTTTAAATTCAGCTAATTCACTGTAGAAATTACGTAGAAACTCTACAGGCAGGGGCCCTTCGGCGCAGCTTACTGTAGAAAATACCGAGAACATCTTAAAAGCTCGGAGCTTCGGCGTAGCACTTACAGTGTAGGTTGCGGATTAATTGATTTTGGTACGCAATGGCAGAATATAAAACTCGCAAAATAGCGAAAAAAACCTTGCAGTTTAAGTGGCATCTATAATAGTAAAGATGAGGAAACCAGCTCCTATAGGGGGCGAAAGCATGAAGTAAAAAAAAAACTTCTGCAGCCTCCTGTTTGCTGATAAATTGATTCTAAGAAGCTTACCATTTTTTGGGAAATATCAACAATGGATGAACTAACGTTGTTAGAAGAAGGAGCGGGAACACTTTTTCCCGCTCAAGATGAAACACAAAAGCCAGTCGGGGATTTAGGCGACGACAGCTCTACAATTTCCGATGAGGAGTTAGCCGAGTTAATTCAGATAGCGCTCACCGAAAACACCGACGGCATTACCACCACATTTCCAGCTCTGTCTAACGGCGTACTGGAAGAAGGTGCTGCTGATGACAGCCAAATGGCGGAATCTAACGGCGTACTAGAAGAAGGTGTGGGCGACATAGATGACTTAGATGATGACAGCGGCATCGATCGCCGCCGAACCGTCGTCGGTACCGATGACGATGACTTAATTGTCGCCACCGGCGAACAGGATGAGATATTCGGCAAAAAAGGCAAGGACAGAATCAAAGGAAACCGAGGCAAAAAAAATAAAATCTTCGGCGGTAAAGATGACGACGATTGCGAGGGCGGCGATGACGACGATGAAATAAGAGGCGATCTGGGCAAAGATACCGTCATGGGCGGCAACGGCAACGACACCCTTAACGGCGGTAAAGACAACGATACCGTGATGGGTGGCAGTGGCAACGACATCTGCGAAGGCGATGACGGCGATGACTGGACCCACGGCAACGAAGGAGATGATGACGTTGACGGCGGCGCCGGCAACGATACCGTCTATGGCGGCAAAGGCAACGACGATTGTGAGGGCAGCGAAGGCAACGATGCAGTCAGGGGCGACACAGGCAACGACAACGTTAGCGGCGGCGACGGCAACGATACCGTTAACGGTGGCAAAGATAACGATACCGTGATGGGCGATGCCGGCAGCGACGTTTGCATGGGTGACGACGGCGACGACAGCGTGATGGGCGGCGACGGCGACGACAGCGTGATGGGCGGTGCCGGCAACGACGTTTGCATGGGTGACGACGGCGACGACAGCGTGATGGGCGGCGACGGCGACGACAGCGTGATGGGCGGTGCTGGCAACGATACCCTCGTGACTGGCGACGGCAATGACATGGCAGACGGTGGCGACGGCGACGACAGCGTTAGCGGCGGCGGCAACGGCGACGATACGCTGATGGGCGGCGAGGGCAACGATACCCTGATGGGCGGTACTGGCAACCATACCTGTGTCGGCGGTGCTGGAGATGACGTTTATGTCGTGAGTAACAGTACCTCTGGGGCAAAAGCAGTCATCACTGACTACACAGACGGCAGCGACAAATTTCTGCTGTTTGGCGACTTGAACTTTAGCAGCTTGACCTTTATACAAGTCGGTGGCGATACCGAAATTCGGGTCAATAACTTTGCCTTGGCGCTATTGTTGAATGTCAACGCAACGCTGATCACTGCTGGCGACTTTTTGGAAGTTAATCCTGAAACTCCAACTCAAACTCAAACTCCAACTCCAACTCCAACTCCAAGTCAAACTCTCACTCCGATTTTTAACCCTCCGCGAGTGGAAGCTAATAATAGCTTGACTGCTGGTTCCAGCGGCGGCGAGCAAACTATTACTTCTGAGTTGTTGCGGTTTGTCGATGACGAGCAAGGTCCTAGCGGCACAGTCTTCAAGTTAACCGAGCTACCCGATGCTACAACCGGCCAACTATTGTTTAATGGAGTCGCCGTAACACAAGTCGGTTTTACCTTCACTCAAGCAGACATTAACGCAGGCTTGGTAAGGTTCAAAGCGACAGTAGGTTTTGTCGGTGCGCTGAGTTTTGGTTTTGAAGTTAGCAACGGCAAACGATCTCTCACCGGCCAGCGTTTTAGCTTGAACATCGAGCAAAATGTCTTTAAGTTTAGTGGCACTACAGCACCTCAAGTTATTGTCGGTTCTGCGACGCTGGATAACGATATTGAAGGCAGCGATGGTGACGATAACATTACAGCCGGCAAAGGCAAAGACAAAATCATCGGCGGCAAAGGCAAGGACACAATTAAAGGCGGCGATGGCGATGACGATATCGACGGCGGCGATGACGATGACGATATCGAAGTTGGCCTAGGCAAAAACAAAATAAAAGGAGGCTTGGGCAAAGACAAAATTCAAGGCGGCGATGACGATGACGATATCGACGGCGGCGATGATGATGACGATATCATCGGTGGTAAAGGCAAAAACACGCTAAAAGGCGGCTTGGGCAAAGACAAAGTTCAAGGCGGCGATGATGATGACGATATCGACGGCGGCGATGATGATGACGATATCATCGGTGGTAAAGGCAAAAACACGCTAAAAGGCGGCTT
>NZ_JAUBOQ010000012.1:0-1184 GCF_036700325.1 Microcoleus sp. Z1_B2 | reverse complement strand
GGGCAACGACAAAGTTCAAGGCGGCGATGATGATGACGAGATCGAAGGTGGTCTAGGAACCAATACTCTAATTGGGGGTAGTGGAAAGGATCGCTTTATTTACCGCACTTCTCGCCAAGAGATTCAAACAGTTGTAGAAGCTGACTTTATTACTGACTTTAGTGTCGATGACGATGTTTTAGAGCTTTCTACGGCAGCTTTTGGTAATCTCACCGTTTCTAGCTTGACCCGACTGGAGATTACTGCTACTTCTACTGTGGGGTCGATCGGCAGCGCTAACTTGCTCGATTTCAGCCTGGATACCACTGTTAACAGCATCGCGTCTTTGCAAGCGCGGTTTATAGCTTTGGGTGGCAACCGAGACGCGCCTACTTTCTGTCAGTTTATAGATGCCGAGACCGGTCGTGCTGTACTGGTATTTGCTGTTGGGGCGCGCTTTGAAGTTCTCACGAGTTTCTCGGCAAGCATTCGCCTGCAAATCAGTAACTTTGTCTTCACAGGCACGCCACTAAATGTTCCTGTAGGTACTGCTGGTGCTGACAATGTGAATTTCGGCACTTATCCGGCTGCCGTTAATTTCGATGGTTTAGCAGGCGATGACAACATTGTCGGCAGCAATTTTAACGATACCATCCTTGGCGGCGACGGCAACGATACCATCACCGGCGGCCTTGGTTTGGATGTCATAAGCGGCGGCAGTGGTGCGGATCTGTTTGTTTACAGGACAACGAAAGAAGGCGGCGATAAAATTGCTGACTTTACTGTTGGGGTGGACAAATTCGAGTTTAGCGCGAGCGCTTTCGGCAATTTGACTACGACTAACTTTGACGGTGTTAGCGGTTCAACTCCTGACATTACTGGCAAAGAGTTAGTGATTTTCACAGGCGGCAGTTATGCCTCTTTGCAAGATGCACAAGCTAAAGCCCTGGGCAATTCTACAACTGCTGGTTTCTTCGCCTTTACTAATGCGTCGAACGAAACAGAGTTGTATTTTGACTCGAACGGTACCGTAGCCGGTGGTTCTACCTTGATTGCGAATCTGGGTACTGCTGCTAGCAATCTGGGAACGGCGGACTTTGTATTTACAGGTACGATCGCATCTCCTGCTGGTACTACTACCAACTCAGGTAGCGTGGCCGATTTAACTGCTGCTGGAAACACTTTCCCAAGCGACTTTAACAATT
>NZ_JAUBOQ010000011.1:77385-151096 GCF_036700325.1 Microcoleus sp. Z1_B2 | reverse complement strand
CTTATTGCCCCCGCATTTATCCGTGGGGTCGCCTCTAAAATCTAAAATCTAAAATCTAAAATCTAAAATCGATTGACGCATCTACAAACAACTGAAAAACCCGGTTTCTCGAAGAAACCGGGTTTATGAATACCCTAAAAGTCGATCGACTGGGAATTGGCAATATTTGTTATGCAGCACGCTGAGTTAACAATCCCCAGATGAAAAGTAGAACTAGCGCACCTACGACTGCAAAAGCTATGCTGGGTAGAGTCAATGCTCCGAAGGATGCTCCCCCGCTCGTCCCCAGTAAGACTTGACCTAGATAACCTCCCACTAGGGCGCCCAAAATTCCTAAACCTGTTGTTGCCAGAAAGCCACCGCCTTGAGTTCCCGGATAAATGGCTTTGGCTAGCGCACCGGCAATCAATCCTAAAACGATCCAAGCAATAATTCCCATTTCTCTTTCTCCTGAATACTTAAACTTTTCTTGTGCCTTGTCTTATGTTCTAAGAATAACAACCCCTATCCCGCCCTTACCTCTACCGCAGGGATGAACCGAAAGTGGTAGGATTTCTCATGAATCGTCGGAGTTTGAGGCTGTTTAATATCTCAAAAGACTTAACCCACTTTTTCGAGGGAAGAAAGGTACTTATGCTCAAAGCAAAAGGGAAATAGGAGAATCTTTTCTGGGACTTTTTGTGTTTTGGTGGTTAAAAAAATTACAATATTTCTGTGAAATGAGGAAAGTTTGCGCCCGATGGATCTGACTCTGTGCATGATTGTGAAGAATGAAGAGGCAACACTGTCGCGGACTTTGGACAGCGTTAAGGGTGTTGTTGACGAAATGGTGGTGGTGGATACGGGATCGGGCGATCGCACCCGTGAAATTGCGCGAGGATATGGCGCGAGGGTTTATGACTTTGAATGGTGCGACGACTTCGCAGCGGCGCGCAATGAGTGTCTCAAGCACGCCCAGGGCGACTGGATTTTGGTATTAGATGCCGATGAGGTTTTGGTACCGGAGATTCTACCTCAAATAAAGCCGGCAATTGCGAGCGATCGGCTGCTGCTAATCAATCTCATCCGCCAAGAAATCGGTGCCTCTCAATCTCCCTATTCCCTAGTGTCGCGCTTGTTCCGTAATCGCCTCGATATCCGCTTTTCTCGCCCTTACCACGCAATGGTAGACGACAGCGTGGCTGAGATTTTGCACAGGGAACCAAATTGGAAAATAGCTTCTCTCCCCGATGTGGCGATTTGGCACTCTGGTTATCAAAAAGATGCGATCGCCGCCAAAAGTAAATTCCAAAAAGCTCAAGCAGCAATGGAACGCTATATCGCTTATTATCCAAACGATGCTTATGCTTGTAGCAAATTAGGTGCGCTTTATGTAGAAAGCGGGCAAATCGGGCGGGGAATTAATTTATTAACTAAAGGCTTGACTGCGGAGGCAATTAATGATTCTATTCTTTACGAACTCAACTATCATTTGGGAATTGCATATCGCCAGCAGCAGCAATTTGTTAAAGCAAAAGAACACTATCAAGCGGCAATTAATACAGATGTGTTCCCCGCGCTCAAGTTGGGTGCTTACAATAATTTGGGCAATTTGCTCAAAGATGAAGGAGATTTGAAATCTGCTGAAAAAGCTTACAAAGCAGCTTTAAAAATTGACCCTAATTTTGGAGTAGGTCACTACAATTTAGGATTGACGCTGAAGGCAGCCGGAAATTTAGCAGATGCGATCGCCTATTACCGACAAGCGATAAAAATCGATCCCGAACACGCCGAAGCTCATCAAAACTTGGCAGTAGCCTTGCTGAAAATTGGCAAAATGCCAGAAAGTTTAGCAGAATTCAAAAGAGCGATCGCCCTTCACGAGCAGCGCCGCCCCTTTGAAGCAGAACGCCTGCGCCGGGGACTACAAGAAATGGGTTTACTTTAAACTTGTTACCAAATAATTTGTAGGGGCAATCCCACGCCCGGTTGCCCCTAGAACCGGACGGGGTAAGCACGGGGGCATTACTGCAAGAAATCGGTTCGATCTAAACTTGTTAGGATCGCGAATTAAATAACTTATAATTTCAATTGTTATTGTGGGATGGGCGTCCCGCCCGTCCACTCATGACGGGCTATAAGAGCCCATCCCACTTTCAAGAGTGGAAGTTATTTAATTCTCATTCCTTACCAAATAATTTGTAGGGGCAATCCCACGCCCGGTTGCCCCTAGAACCGGACGGGGTAAGCACGGGGGCATTACCCCTACAAACTGTAACAATTACCAGCAAAATCAAGAAATTATCTCTACTTTGCCGCTATCCAAATCGTAGCGGCCCCCAACAACTTTAAGCTTGCCCGCTTTGACTGCTTCCGCTAAAATAGGCGACGAGGATTGTAACTTATTTACATTCATTTTCACATTAGCTCTGACTGCGTTATCCCAGGCATCGCCTGTTTGACCTTTGGTCGAATCAACTGCAGGTTTAATCGCCGCCACCAAAGTGCTAATGTGACCAGGCACAGCTTTACCATCTAAAGCTGCTTTGACAGCACCGCAGCGTTCGTGACCCAGAATTACTAATAGTGGCACGCCTAATTCTAAGGTGGCATATTCTATATTCCCGAGAACCACATCGTCGAGAAAATTTCCAGCAACTCGAATATCAAATAAGTCGCCTAATCCTTGGTCAAAAATAATTTCGGGAGCAACGCGCGAATCAGAACAAGCCAGGATGGTTGCAAACGGATGTTGACCCTGTGCTACTTCTACAACTCGCGATCGAGCTTGGTCGGGAAATGTCCGTTTTTGCTCAATGTAGCGTTCATTACCCTCCATCAATTTCTTAAGAGCACTGTTAGGAGTAATGTCAGTAGGAGTAAGGTCAGAGATTGCCTCTGCCTTTGCTGCTTCGGCTTGTAAAAACGCAGGTGCCAAGCTGGCCGCCAGCATCCCTGCACCAGCCCTCAGCATTAAATTCCGTCGCGAAATCATGCTTCTACTTTCGCTTTCATTCATTGTTTGTAACTCGGTTCAATTTTTTCTATTTATACCCTAAGATATACCACAAGCTCAGCCAGACTTCTTTGATTTTTCTTTACAAGCTGCTCCGGCACAATATAAACTTCAAAAAAGTAGCCCATTTTTATTTCATTCATATTTTATTTAGTAAAGTCAACGGCAGTCATCCTTCTGCGGACAGGGATGCTAGAATGTATCTAAAACGACAATTATTTATCAATGGATCGAAATGTCCTACGTCGCCAGCATTCATATCTATCCGGTAAAGTCCCTTGACGGCATAGCAGTCAGTCAAGCAACTATTCTAGCCAGCGGAGCTCTAGAAGGCGATCGCTCTTTTGCAATCTGCGATGCAGCAGGAGAATTGGTTAACACTAAGCACAACAGCGGAGTCCGTTTTCTACGCTTATCATTTGACATCAAAAAGAGAATTGCCGGCCTGAAAATTCAAGGCACCGAACAAGAAATATTTTTTCATGTAGATAGAGAACGCTTGGCAATAGAATCTTGGTTGACCAGCTACTTCGGTTTCCCTGTCAAATTAATTGAAAACTTGCTGACAGGTTTTCCCGACAATACCGCTGCACCAGGGCCAAGCATTATCAGTACCGAAACAATTGCCGAAGTTGCATCTTGGTTTCCGAGAGTCTGCGTTAACGAGATGCGCCATCGCTTGCGAGCTAATATTGAAATAGGAGATGTCCCGGCTTTTTGGGAAGACCAACTTTTACCACAAGCCGATGAAATTGTGAGGTTTAAAATAGGGACTGTAATATTTGAAGCTATTAATCCCGGTCATCCCTGTATCCTATCTACGCAAAATTATGCGGCGCAAGCAAGCGATCTAAATTTTAAAAATATACTAACAGCCAAGCAGAAGGAAATTATGCCTGACTTGGTAAAAAAAGGGCATTTAAATCACTTTAGTCGGCTGATAGTTAACACGCGGCTCGCACCTCAACCAGCAGAAAAAATATTACATATAGGAGACGAAGTTCAAATTATCACCGTCAGCAAATCCCTATTTAATACCATTTCTGATTAGTTGTAGGTTACGAATCTGCTCAAGCCGGCGGCAACTCCAAAGTAAGTTGACCCAAAACACCAGTTCTAAAATCGTTTAACATCTGTCTCGCCGTTCGTTCGACATCTCCTTTATACTTGTCTTTTGCGACCTCGTGCAAATAATCTTCACCATTACTAGAGGCTGCATCTAATTTATACCTGGATTTGAAACCAGATAGTGATATCAACGTGTCATCAGCCGCCTGCAGCCCTTGGAGTAAATCTACCATCGCTGCTGCTACTACCTGATTGTCGTAAGCTGCTTCGCCAATATCTTCGCAAATAGCTAATTTTATGGCATTTTCTTGATTGTTAATTCGGGTTGGGATCACTCCGGGGGCGTCTAATAATTCAATTTCGTCAGAAATGCGAATCCATCGCAGCGATTTAGTTACTCCAGCTCTGCGGGCACTGTCCACCACTCTCTTCCCTAACAACCGATTAATTAAAGCCGATTTTCCGACATTGGGAAATCCCATTACCACTGCCCTGACTGGACGGGGCAGCATACCTCGATCGAACCTTCTTTGATTTAGCTGCACCCCAGCATTCTGCACCGCATCCGCCACATCATGTACTCCGTGACCGTGCTCGGCATTAGTAAAATATGCAGTTTCCCCCTGGGACTCAAACCATGTTTCCCACGCCTCGCGCGCGCGAGGCGTAATCATATCCATGCGGTTGACGACCAATACTCGCGGCTTGCCGCCCACCCAACTCGGCATTTGGGGGTGATAAGTAGCCAAGGGAATGCGGGCATCTCGGACTTCGAGCACCACATCTACCCGCTTTAGCTGTTCTTTTAATGCCCGTTCAGCTTTGGCAATGTGACCGGGATACCAGTGAATTTTCATTAGTTATTAGTTATTAGTCATTAGTCAGCAGTCATTAGTCAGCAGTCATTAGTCAGCAGTCATTAGCCACCAGTCATTAGTCAGCAGTCATTAGCCACCAGTCATTAGCCATTAGTCGCTGTGTCAGGGCGGGTTTACGCATACCCTGGATTTACATAATAGATACGGGTGAACCCGCCCCTACAGAATCTAGGTTTATTTAGTCGGACACGATATAACACGTGACTAATGACTAATAACTAATGACTAATAACTAATGACTAATAACTAAGGCACAATCAAAACTGCACAAGGAGACAGATTGATCACCCGATTGGTAACGCTGTCAGACGCCCCATCATCGGTTAAACCCATCCCCCGACAGCCCATCACAATCAAATCGGCCCCAATTTCGTCAGCCACATCGCAAATCGTGAAAGCAGGTTTGCCTTCCCGTTCGATGATTTCAGCTTCAATTCCCTGCTGGGAAAACATCGATTGGGCCTCAGAAAGAAGTTTGGCGACTGCTTCGGGGGAAGTCATCACCTCTGACGGTGGGGCGTCGCCCTCCTCGGCGGGGGGTTCGACTACCGACAGAATAACTAAACGAGCACCGTAGGTTTTCACAATATTGACAACCTTTTCGGCAGCTTCGCGGGCTTCTCGGCTTTGATCTACAGGAAATAAGACTGTCTTGAACATACTGCACATCTCCGGGACACGGACTCCGATAAAATGTTTAGGTTAAGCCAATCAGTGCCGTTTGTTCCATCTTCCGTTTTTTGTACGGGCGCGGTTGAATGCGTCCGAGGCCGGGGTGCAAGTTACCAGTGCCGCCATTTCAACGGAATTCGACAAAAACACACATATTAGGAGGTTAATCCTGTGACAAAAAAAACTGTAGCAAATTTATCGGCATCGGACTTATCGGGCAAACGGGTATTGGTGCGGGCGGACTTTAACGTGCCGCTCGACAACGGCAATATCACCGATGATACTCGCATCCGGGCGGCTCTGCCGACAATTCAAGATTTAGCGTCCAAGGGCGCTAAGGTGATTTTGTGCAGCCACTTCGGCCGTCCCAAGGGTGTGACGGAGAAGTTGCGCTTGACGCCGGTTGCTGTGCGCCTGTCGGAATTGTTGGGCAAAGAGGTCAAAAAGACTGACGACTGCATCGGTGATGAAGTCGCTGCTACAGTCGCCGCGATGCAAGATGGCGATGTGCTGTTGCTAGAAAATGTCCGCTTCTACCCAGAGGAGGAGGCAAACGACCCAGAATTTGCTAAGAAGTTAGCTTCTGTGGCCGATTTGTATGTCAATGATGCTTTTGGTACTGCTCACCGGGCTCACGCTTCTACTGAGGGCGTTACTAAGTATCTGAGTCCTTCTGTGGCTGGGTTTTTGATGGAGAAGGAACTGCAATATCTCGGCAGTGCGATCGACAATCCGCAACGTCCTTTAGCTGCTATAATCGGCGGTTCTAAGGTTTCCAGCAAGATTGGAGTCATTGAAAAACTGCTCGAAAAGTGCGACAAACTGCTGTTGGGCGGTGGCATGGTTTTCACCTTCTACAAAGCTCGCGGCTTGAACGTGGGCAAGTCTTTGGTGGAAGATGACAAGCTTGAACTGGCTAAGTCTTTGGAAGCTAAGGCGAAGGAACGGGGAGTTGCTTTTCTGTTACCTACTGATGTGGTAGTTGCTGACAAGTTTGCTGCTGATGCTAACACTCAAACTGTCCCTGTTGAAAGCATCCCTGACGGTTGGATGGGTTTGGATATCGGCCCGGATTCAGTAAAAACTTTCCAAGATGCTTTGGCCGATTGCAAAACTGTCATCTGGAACGGGCCGATGGGCGTGTTTGAGATGGAGAAGTTTGCTGTGGGAACTGAAGGTATTGCTCATTCTTTGGCTGGACTTACTAAAACTGGTACTACCACAATTATCGGTGGTGGTGACTCGGTGGCGGCTGTGGAACAGTTGAATTTAGGCGAACAAATGAGCCACATTTCTACTGGTGGCGGTGCTAGTTTGGAGCTGCTCGAAGGTAAGGAATTGCCTGGTGTTGCTGCTTTAGATGAAGCTTAATTAAGTTAAGTAGGGCGGGCTTTGCCCGCCTTGCTGGAAGCAGGTCTATATCTTTGGCTGCGAATCATTTTTTTGAATATTTACCGCAGAGGGCGCAGAGAACGCAGAGGAAGAGAAAAGAGAGAAGGATATCGGTTTTAAGTCTATAGTTTGCTAGTATAATTTGTTTGAAGTAGCAGTGAGGTTTGTTTGTGAAACTTAAACTCTTGGCAACTGTAGCGGCAAGTTTAGCTTTGTTTGGGCTGGCAGCTCCCGTTCAAGCTCAAAATCCAGATCATGTTAGGCAATTGCTGGAAACTAAAGAGTGCGAAGGCTGTGACTTGAGAAATGCTGATTTGTTCAAGGCTAGCTTGTACAGAGCTAATTTAAGAGGAGCGGATTTAAGCGGAGCAAATCTCTATGAAGCTAATTTGCTGGAAGCGGATTTAAGTGATGCTAATTTGGCCAATGCTAACTTAGTTAATGCGGAGATGTACGGGGCTGAATTGAATGGTGCTAATCTGCGAAATGCGGATTTGTCTAATGCTTTTTTGGGGCGAGCGAATCTGACGAGTGCGGATTTGCGCGGTGCTAAACTTTTTAATGCGAATCTGGGCGAAGCTTATTTGCTGCAAGCTAATTTGTCGAATGCCGATTTGAGGCGTTCGCTGCTGTTTAGAGTTAATTTGAATCGTGCGAATTTAAGCGGAGCGGATATGTCTTTCGCGGATGTGCGGGATACTAATTTGCAGAATGCTATTTTGTCAAATACTCGGCTTCCGAGGGCTCAGTTGGCCGGGACAAATATTGATGCGGCGAATAATGTGCGGCAGGGTGATTTGGAACGGGCAAACTTCCGGGGTACGAATTTGGGGCCAGGGGTTTGTGTGATAACTAATTATCCTTATTGTGTTTTGAATGTGGAAGAAAAATTTTAGACTCTAGTTTTAGCTCCCAGATGAATCTGTAGAGTAAATCTAAAATCTAAAATCTAAAATCTAAAATCCCCTGGCTGGCGCACCCTAGGTTGATATCCGAGCTAAGTTTGAGGTGGTTTGTATCCTCTTTCTAGGGCAAATCTCACAAGCTGAGCACGATTTTCTAACTGTAATTTGCTGAAAATGCTGCCTAAATGAGCTTGCACAGTCCGGGGGCTAATAAACAGCCGATCGCTAATTTGTTTGTTAGTATAACCCTGGATAACCTCCCAAAAAACTCTTTCTTCGGCTGGTGTTAAAGGCAAAGGTGCAGGTGGTGGCAATACTGCCACAAATTGTGGTTCCACCGCCCTACCGCTAGAAGTTTGCAGCAGTCGGACAATTTCGGCGTGAATCCGGTGAGAGCGCTCTAACTGCGCTTTTACCTTGGCTAAGATTTCTTCAGACTGAAAAGGTTTTACCAGATAATCGTCACCGCCGATCGCATGACCTTCAACTTTTGACTCCAACTCGCCTTGACCCGACAAAAATATAAAGGGGACTAATTGTCCCAAACGGGTAGTTCTCAAACGGCGACAAAACTCAAACCCGTCCATTTCCGGCATCATGACATCTGAAATTACCAAATCTGGGGGGGCATTTTCAAAAATCGAGAGCGCCTCCACCCCTGAATTAGCGCATTCCACCCGATATCCTTGACTTTCCAGGTACATTGCTAAGACTGTTTGACAGTCTGCTTCGTCGTCCACCACTAATATTCTTTCCATGACAGGCTTGCACCAATTCCAGTTGGACAGTTTTTGAAACTGCCAGTCCCAAAGTAGGAACTTAATTGAGTTTACCTCCTGCAACTTGATAAAGGCTCGCAATTTCAACACGCCACACTTTCTCAAATCGTCCGATTAGGGGCGCCTAGCGCATAAAAGGGGAAGCAGTAGAGCAATATGGGGAACAATCTCCTTCTTTGACTCGCCTATCATCAAAAGCTACAAATTTTTATGAGGAAGCGTCCACTTTTCTGCAGAAAATAGAAGGTAAAAGAAAGAATTTTATCCTATTAAACAGAAATCTTAGTGACACTTATACTATTCCTAGACGCGACATTGAAAGGTTTTTAGATTTTTCTGGTTCGGACACAGGTACAAAAGGGACAACGCGACCAGGTGCTGCTGAGGGCGGCCCGAACAAACTCGGGGCGGCAACCAACATACTTTCAATTATCGCCGCTGGTTCGGGGCGACTGAACAGATACCCCTGCATGATATCGCACTGATGTTGTTTCAAAAAATCTAGTTCTGCTTCTGTTTCCACTCCCTCAGCAATTACGGTCATATTCAAACTGTGACCCAGTAAAATTACTGCTGTAGTAATAGCAGCATTTTGAGGATCTTCGTTGGCATTACGGACGAAAATTCGATCGATCTTTAAACTGTCAAAAGCAAATTGCTTAAGATATCCTAAAGTAGCGTAACCGGTGCCGAAGTCGTCAATAGCAATCCGAATTCCTAGAGCTTTTAGTTGGTTTAAAGTAGCGCCTGCTACTGTCGCATTTTCCACCAAAGCGCTTTCGGTCATTTCTAATTCTAAATTAGCAGGCTCTAAACCTGTAGTTTCCAATATTTGCACGATTCGCGCCTTGAGTTCCGGGTCGGACAACTGCCGGGCCGACAAGTTTACTGATATTGTAAAGGGGGAAAACCCCGCCGCCAGCCAACTAGCGGCTTGAGCGCAAGCTGAAAGCAGTACCCACTCGCCAATCTGAATAATTAAACCTGTTTCTTCTGCTAAGGGAATAAATTCGCAGGGAGAAATTATACCTCGATCGGGATTTTGCCAGCGCACTAAAGCTTCGGCGCCGATAACTTGGCCTGTCGCAATATTCACCTGGGGCTGATAATATACCTGAAACTCGCCTTGTGCCAAAGCGTGGCGCAGCAAAGCTTCGAGAGCAAACTTTTCAGGAGAGAGAGTCGTAACCTTGGTGGAGTCGTTAACTAAATCTTTGAGTCTGGCTTCTGCTTGGCTAAGCGCGACTGTCAGCGGTTGAGTAATAGTTTGCCGTTTCAAGACGCGAGAAGCAATGGCTCCCAGCAATTCAGCCTTGGTAAACGGCTTTGTCAGGTAATCGTCGGCTCCCAATTCCATCCCGCGACGAAAATCGGTTTTGTCACTTTGAGCCGTGAGGAAAATAAATGGAATTGTTGCAGCTAGCGAGTTTTGCCGCAGAGTCCGCAACACGTCATAACCGTCGAGTTCCGGCATCTGCACATCGCACAAAATTAAATCCGGTATCTCCGAAAGTGCCATCTGCACTCCAACTCGACCGTTCTCGGCCGCAATGACCCGGTAGCTGTGAGATTCCAGGAGTTGCAGAAGAGTTTCCCGGATTAATTCGTCGTCTTCAATCACCAAAATTTTGAGCATGATACTTAGATAACAGATGGCACTATATATCTGAACCTGACTAACTCTAGCATACTCAAACTAGGGAATTAGTAATTGGGCCAATTAGCCAATAAATGATTAGCCAAATGGCTGAATATTTTCCCTCGGTTCTTAAGTCACAATCAAAGAACTGCCGAAATTGGGAATATCTCGCTCTCTTTCAACAGCAGAAAAGGGCTGCACCCGACTCCTTTGATAAACTTTTATGACAAAATTAGCAATATTTCTCATAAAAAAAATTAGCGAACAGTTTCAGTGCGCCGATGGCGGAAATTACTCAGGCTATCACTTATATGATGTCCGGTTAATTGTTGATAATTAGCCCGTGTTTTTACTGACAAACTAGAGTTTTCTCTCAATGGATGAATCAGGACAGGATGCTGCATCCTGATTCATCCAAACAAAGATACTTGCTTTCAGACAACAGTCGTGGAGAGATCAAAATTTTAGATTAAGGTTCAATCTCCCAGATTCATCTGTGAAGTAAATCTAAAATCTAAAATCTAAAATCGACTAAGGGATAACTTAACTAGGGATCGCGAATTAAATAACTTACAATTTTAATTGTTATTGTGGGATGGGCTCTTATAGCCCGTCTTTTTTGGACGGGCTATAAGAGCCCATCCCACTTTCAAGAGTGGAAGTTATTTAATTCTCATTCCTATGGTTCTATAACCGGAAATCCTATTATCCACGGCCTTAATTCACAGGCTTAGTGGAATTGGCGCAAAATTTTTCATCTACAATTGCAGAAGTGATACTGACAGCGTGCATGGATGATGACGGAATTATCAGGTCTCGCGGAACTACCCTGGTCTTTTTACAAACCAGCTCGCTACTGCCTACAGAGGCAAAGTTCCAAGCATAAAATTCGGGAGTGCTGACTGTCGCATTGGCCGGATGTAAACCTAGTGCAGTCACTAATACTAATCCCAAAGTCACTAAAGCTACGATCGCGAATCTCAGCATATTCTTTGTTTGAACCCGACAACTTATCTGATTGGTATTACCTTATTATTGCCTGGGTGGATAGAGAGCGTCAATCGATTTTAGATTTTAGATTTTAGATTTTAGATTTTAGAGGCGACCCCACGGATCAATTCGGGGGCTCCTTTATCGGATACAGGTGTTTTATTTCTGGACGGATGAATCCGGGAGCTTGTATCCTGGATGCTCGATCGTCAATAGCAGTTATTCTGCCGTCAGATTCAACTCGTAAGCGATCGGCTCAGATGCTTGAGAAACTACCACAAATTCATAAAAACCAGTATCATCCAGCAATCCCGACCAACTCAGCCCTTCTGCATCTTCCAGCAAAGCTCGCGCGCCCTTTGTCCGCCCTGGAGTATAAATTGACAGTAGGGTAGATTTGCGCGGGGCTTGCAAATTCACGCGCAAAGTTTGATTTTGAGCCAACCTGGCAATGTAAGCTTTCCCTTCTCCGGGTTTGAGATTGCCTGTGAGGCTTTTGCTCTTCGATAGGCGGTCAAATTCGACGCTTTCGACAGTTGATCCAGCTTGTAAGGCTTCGAGTTCGTCGGCGGTAATTGCTTGCCAAATTTGTCCGATCGGCTTCCCGATGAGATTGCGATCGCGCGGCTGTTGTGGAAACCAATAAAAGAACCTCGCATCAGCCAAATCGTACAAAGCCCGACTGCTCAAATTCAGCTTGTTAACCTCTGTTTTCCAGCGATCGATATCAGTGGTGTCGTAAGTGCCCAACCGTGCTCTAGCGTCGCTGCTGAGATTTTCCAGCTTATCGAGCAACTCGTCGCCGATTTTCTGCCACCTTTCGCGCCATTGGCGATCGTCATCGCCTTCTTTTAACAATCGTCCCCCCAATTCCGGGTATTTGGCATAGAAAGTCTCGTCCACAAGGTTGACGTAACCGCTATAGAATCGATCGTCAATTTTGAGCTTGACAAACCGATCTTGCAAAGCATCTTCTTGCTGCTGCTTCGGGTTTGAAGGCTGGGAAACGTTCTGCAATTTTGATTTCAGATTTAACAAAGAATTGCCCGCCAACCAGCCAATTCCCCCCATACTTGAGAGCACCGCCACCACAAACAAAACCATTTTCCAAGCAGGCATCTTTTGCTGATTGCCAATAGCAGCAATTCGCACCGGAGTTCCCGGCAGTTTTGGCGCGGGGGCGGGCACGGGTATCGGCGAGAAATCCGGCGGCTGCGTCATCCCAAAATCCGGGGCTGCTGGCAAAGGTGGCTGTAAAGGCGGATTCCCCGAGAGAGCGAGCATTACCTCGCGAGCCGAGGAGTAACGCTGGCTCGGCTGTTGAGCAAGCATTTTATCCAGCACCAGGGACAAATTCGGAGACAGAGAACATTCCGCCCGCCAATTCCAATTCAGCGTCTGGCTGTCGAGCAACTGATGGGGTTCCTTCCCCGTCAGCAACACCAAAACCGTGGCCGCCAGAGCGTACAAATCGCTGTGGGGAGAGACGATGCCCATCTGCATCTGTTCGACGGGAGCATAGCCGAGCTTGCCGATGCGAGTCGCGGGGGCGGGAGTGCCGTTAGCCTCAGCGAAAAGAGACTCTACGGTGGCGGCGACTTGTTTTACTCCCCCAAAGTCGATCAGCACGGGCATCCCGTCAGAACTCCGCAGAATCAGGTTGTCCGGGGAGATGTCGCGGTGAATCACTCCTAGAGAGTGAATGTATTCGAGCAGGGGCAAAATCTGCAGCAGCAATTGATTGATTTCTGCTTCTATGAACCGCAAACCCTGACGCTTGCGGGCGTCGAGCAGAAAGCGGTAGGTTTGGCCCGGCACGTAGTCTTGGACGAGAAATAGGTAGCCTCGATCGCTGATAGTGACGCGGAAGAGTTCGCGGAAGCGGGGGATTTGATTGTGTTGCAGCTTGTAGAGCACTCCCGCTTCCCGCTCGAACAGTTCCTCGGATTTTTGTAAAGCGTAACTTCCGTGTACTTGGGGCGCAAATTCTTTTAAAACGCAGGGTTCGTTAAATCGGTGGGCGTCTTCAGCGAGGTAGGTGCGCCCGAAGCCTCCGTGTCCCAATTCGCGGACGATGCGGTAGTGGTTGTTGAGAGTTATGCCGGGGTAGATGGGATTGTTCATTGGAACTTGCTGCGTCGGATTTTCACGCTTGACTGAGACTGGGAGTTTTGGGCGATCGCTGAATTAATCTTGACATACTGTGTCAGTGTTTATTAGTCGATCGGCAGCTTGGTCATCACCTGCGGTTATTGTTAAAAAAGCGGTTTCCTGCTATAGAAGTTTATCGACTGCGCCAGCATTTCGATCGACCTCAAAGTGTGTTCAAATTTTTAGTGTCGAGCCCAATGTGCGATCGGGTGTTAGCGCTACTAATTGAATTTTGAGCGATCGAGGTGCAAAATACGCATTTTAAGGAGCAAATCATGCAGCCAGAACAGCGTCAGCGAGCAATTGGGGCGTTTGAAGAGTTTTTGAGAGCGCCGCTTGAGGAACGATTGAAACACCAGCAGAATCGAGTTGCCGAAGCGGGGGCGATGGCGCTTTTTCAAAAAGTCGCGGCCACAGTACCAGCTTACCAGACTTTCCTAGCTGAACATAACATCAATCCCGCCTCAATTCAAACCTTTGAAGACTTCCAAAAATTGCCGCTAATTACCAAAGAGAATTATTTACGCTGTCACCCGCTACCTCAGTTGTGCTACCAGGGCAAATTAGAAACTTGCGATTTCATTGCTGTTTCATCTGGTTCCACAGGAAACCCGACATTTTGGCCACGTTTTATCAGCGACGAGTTGCAAATTGCCGCTCGTTTTGAACAAATATTTCACGACAGTTTTTACGCCGACAATCGCTCAACTTTAGCTGTCATTTGCTTTGCGTTGGGGACTTGGGTTGGGGGAATGTACACGGCAAATTGCTGCCGCTATCTAGCGAGTAAGGGCTATCCAGTTACAGTTGTGACACCTGGGAATAATAAGACTGAAATATTCCGAGTTGTGCAGGAACTTGGGGAGCATTTTGAGCAAGTAGTTTTGTTGGGATATCCGCCATTTATCAAGGATGTGATTGATAGCGGAATTGCTGGGGGTGTGGAGTGGCAAAAATATCGAATTAAGATGGTGTTTGCGGGGGAAGTGTTTAGCGAAGAATGGCGGAGTTTGGTGAGCGATCGCACTAATTCTGACAATCTATATTACAACTCTGCGAGCCTTTACGGTACTGCGGATGCGGGCGTTTTGGGCAACGAGACACCGCTGAGTATTTGCATCCGCCGCTTTTTAGCAAACAATCCCGAAGCTTCCCGCAATTTATTCGGGGAATCGCGGTTGCCAACGCTGGTGCAGTACGATCCGAAAAGTCGCTTTTTTGAAGCGAATAATGACGGCACGCTATTATTTTCTGGCGACAACGGCATCCCGCTAATACGCTATCACATCTCGGATAATGGCGGTTTAATTTCTTACGAAGCAATGCTCAATTTTTTGGCAGAATGGGGATTTAACCCTGTGGCAAGTTTGCAGCAAGCAGCAGGTATGAAAGTTTCTGAGTTCCCCAGAGGAATTCGCTGCTTGCCCTTTGTCTATGTATTTGGGCGATCCTCTTCGAGGGCTTCGCTAACGCACTTTACCGTTTCCTACTTCGGTGCTAACATTTACCCGGAAAATGTCACCGTAGGTTTAGAAGTTCCCACTATTCGGGAATGGGTTACTGGAAAATTTGTGCTGCAAGTCAAGGAAGATGCGGATCGAAATCGGTTTTTATCTGTTGTTGTGGAATTAGCAGCGGGGGTGGAGGGCGACGAGGAGATGCAGGAGGCGATCGCATCTTCAATTCTCGCGCAATTGCGGCGGCTAAACAGCGAATTTGCTAATTACGTGCCGCCCGAATATCAGTTACCTGTGGTGACATTAACTGCGATGGGTGATGCGGAGTATTTTCCGATTGGGGTGAAGCACCGATACACGCGACAGTAAGTAGTTTGAATTGATGATCTATCAGTTTTCATCAAAAGTCTTGTGTTATTCTATAATTAGGGTGACATTTGATGGTTCAGCTTAGAATATGCCAGCAAAAGACATCTACCACAATACTGTCATAACAGCGCTAGAAAAAGACGGGTGGACGATAACAAACGATCCGCTACCCTTAAAAGTTGGTAAACGTACTCTCAGCGTCGATTTGGGTGCAGAAAAACTATTTGCTGCCGAAAAGCAAGGTCGCAAAATTGCTGTAGAAGTCAAAAGTTTCGTGAGTGCTTCACCAGTTCATGACTTAGAACAAGCTGTTGGACAGTATATTGTTTACGAAGATATTCTACAGCGAGCGGAACCTGAACGGATAATATATCTGGCAATTCGTGCAGAAGTTTATGCACAAATTTTTTCTGAACCTATCGGGCAGATTTTGTTAGAGAACAAGAGATTTAAACTAATAGTTTTTGATTCATTAAAGGAGACAATTGTCAGATGGATAGACTAGATGAATATCGCCAAATTATTCGCAATGTTTTAGATAGTTATGCCCAGATTTCTTACGGACACGGAGAAATTAAAAGCAGCGTTATTGTTGACAGCGAACAAAACAATTTTTTACTAATGCACGATGGCTGGCAAGGGCCTAAAAGAATTCACGATTGTATCGTTCATGTGGAAATTATCGACGGCAAAATCTGGATTCAACACGATGGTATAGAAACGGGAATTACTCCAGAACTTGTAGAATTAGGAGTGCCTAAAGACAAGATAGTTTTAGGGTTTCATCCGTATCATGTTCGGCAACATACGGGATATGCGATCGCCTAAACCAGCTTACAATACAGGAAACAGGTTTTCATATCTCTGCCGACTATTCTGAAAGCCCGATCGCATTTTTGGGCAAAAAGTGCGATCGAACACCAAAAAATTCGTCTTTAACTATTAGCAATTATCGTTTTATTGACCGTCAGTTTGTCTGAGAGCCGCCAGAATTTCCGGTCGTTTCATGCGCGCGTAGCCCCGCACTTTCCGGTCTTTGCCGATCGCCTTCAAGCCTCTCAGCGAAAGACTTTCGTAGTCATCCTCTGGGGACGGGGGCGGAAACGGCAACTCTAACTGCAACTGCGGTAACTGAGGTTTTTGCTGTGCTTTCGACTGCTTTTTCTGCTGCGTTTTTGACTGCTTTTTCGGCGGTGCATCTGGCTGTCTCTCTGAGTTAGTCGCTGCGGCTCCCAGTTGGCGGCGGAGCGTTTCAATTTGATTTTTCAGGTCATTTTCTACCTCTTCAATGGCGTCGGAGACAAACTGATTAATTGTTTGGACTGTCCGTTCTAATTTTGTTGACAGCAGTTTTTCCAGTTCATCCAACTGTCTCAAAGCACCTTCAAGATTTACCTCAGAAATAACAGCCGATGTTGGCGGACGGTTGCTGCTCGATTGTTCAACTTTTTTAGCCATTTTATCTACCTTTTCATGAAATGCTTTTTCCACTTGTTCGAGCAAATGCTTAATCTGTTCTATTTGGTTACGCTCAAAGTTCTGCTCAGTTAGAGCTTTTACGTGTTTTTTTAGCAGGTCTTCATTTTTTTTAACAGATTGTTCTATTTGTTTTGTTAGACTATCTACCTTTTTTTGAAATGATAGCTCTAATTGTTGCAGTAGAGTCTCAATTTGTGCAGTTTTCTGAGTCGGTTGCGGAGCTAAATGTTCCATTTCTGCTTGAGCAACAGCTACCTCCTCGTCGGTCATTTCAAATACCCACGCCCACATTTGCTCGATGCCGAGTTCTTTAGCAACAATACACCAATCTGAGCCGCAGACAACTTCATATTCTTCTTCGTTGCTGTAAGCTTCTGTAGGGCGTACAATTAAAGGAATCAAGTTGCTGCCTTGCTCGATCAGACTTCTCCTGAGAGCTTCGCGGCGTTCGCGAGGAATTTCGCCCCGATGAGGCTCTGGTACTGCAATTTGGGAAGTGTAAATCTGACTGTGACTAATGGGCTTAATCCGCAAATATTCAACTATTCGGTTTTGATCGGACGATCGATCCATCTTGTTACAAGTCCCCTTTTGTCATTAAAATCTGGTGTGTAGGTATTTATGTATATCTACGCGGCTTCCCGTGGGGTGACATCCCTGACGATGGCGTCGGGCCCTCGCCCGTGCTACGGCAAAAGTTACTGCAATTCCTAAAAAAAGCGACTGTGATGAGTTTAACTGCCTGTGGGACACCAATGATCCACTGCTTTACTCATCTTTACTTATTTTGGAGTAGAGACTCACTGAGTCAAAGTTGCCAGTAGCCGCAGGATTTGCGAGTTATGAGTATTTTTGCCACTTGTCAATTATTTTAATCATTGTTTTGTCGGTTAACCCTTTAACACGTTCCACCACATTTGCAAATGAGACAAACGGCCGCGCATCTCGCTCTTTGAGTATTATTTGGATTACTGGAAGCTTCAATCCAGCATCTTTCAAATTAGCCGACAGTTGATTTTTCTCTAAAGTATTGAGTGCTTCCAACAGCGACATTGATTCGGAAGCTACGTTTGCAAATTCTGGTATCCTCTCTACCACCATTTTTTCGGGTGGCGAGTCTGCTTTCAACTCATTAATTTTGTTTGCTAACCCAGCTTCAACTAACAGAGGTACTTGTTGTAAGATTCGGTTTTCAATTTCTTGTATACTCTGCGCTAAAACTTGTTGTTCACGGGCGTATTCGGCTTTTAATTCATTGATTTGAATTGCAAACAAGGCTTGAATATTCGTTAGTCGCTGTTCTAAACTAGATGAATCTTCGGTAGTTTCATTTTCACCTAAATGAGGGACTTCGACCAAAGAAACCGGGTTTTTTATGGAATCTGCGGGCGGCGACGAAGTATTTTCGTACAAAAACCCGGTTTCTGGGTTCTCAACTAAATTTTCAGTTTTGGCTGATTTCCTCAGCGCTTGAACTTGCTCTAAAAGCAATTCTTCATTTTCGGGTTCAAGAATAAATGCTCCGATTGTCTCGCCTTTTTGAGGGTGAATTTCCCTGGCTTTCGCAGCAGCGTAGTATTCAAAGTCTCCGTCTACTATCTCGTAGGCATCCATACCGTTGCGGCGGACAATTATGGGGTTGATCAATCCTCCTAATTCTAAAATCAGTTGCGCCAGTTTCTCCAAATCCGGCTCTGCAAAATTGGAACGGGGCACTGCGGATGTAATTTTTTTAACTGCAACCAGTGACGGAGATAATTTTTTCATTAGTTTTTACCTATTTTTTCCAAAACTTCGAGTGCTAGCATTTCAAATTCTTGGGATGCGATAGAATCAGGCTTAAAGTCTAGCACTGAAATCGGATCGGCGATTTCCATATTTCCCACGATTTGAAATTGTTCTGCACACTTTGCTAAATCGTCTCTCTCGTAAATTACGCTGTCCATGATTTCAAAGCCGTAGCGTTTGGGAATTGCCTCCCTCCGCTTGGGCAAACTGTACTGTACAAATTTAGCATTAGTTGAAATTTTGCAAGGGAGGACGCCTAAAACTTCTAGTGGTTTCTTGCCAATTTGTTTTTTGAATCCGTTAACTTTTTTGATAAAGTCCTTGACATTAATCAGTCCTTGATTGGCAAAAGGTTTTAAGTCAGAAGGAATAATTAAATAATCCGCCGCAATTAGGGCAACTCTAGCATAAAAATTCAAAGAGGGCGGCGTATCGATCAGTACAAGATCATATTTCTCCTGTACTTCTGCTAGTTTTTGAATTAAAATCATTCGGCTGTAATCTAGTTGATTTAGTTCCGTTTCATATTGCATTAAATCAATATGGGAAGGAATCACATCTATTTCGGGATGGCAAAAATTAGACTTGCGAGCTACTTCTGCGATGGAGAAAAAGTCTTCTGATTGCAAAACTTGAAGAATATTATTATCTTTCAAATCGTCTTGTTCTTCATCCTCAAATTTAACTAAACCTGTCGCAAAGGTTGTATTCGCTTGACTATCTAAGTCAATCACCAAGACTCTCTTACCTTTCTTGCTCAGCGCCGCAGCTAAATTGACTACTGTTGTAGTTTTGCCAACGCCGCCTTTGTTATGGTAAACTGCAATGATTTTCATAATATTTTGAGTTTTTTGGGGAACGGTTACATCGGATTTAACTTGAGGCTTAACTGGATTATTTTCAGGTATTTGTTCCGGTTCAGAGATTTGACTTGGCTGAGCTTTTGCGGTGGCGGGATTGTGGGGCTGTACTGGGACTTCGCTAATTAACTCAGGACTAACCAAATTAATTTTATTATCTTCCAGTTCTAGATGAACGGGAGTTTTTATAGGTTTTAAAGTATTTCTGCCAATTAAAGCGATAATTTCATCAATTCTATTTTCAAGGTCTTGTCCAGCACACTTAAAGACTAGCTGAATATCATCGGCGACTCTTTGGTAAATTCTAATTTCTTTACCGTTAGTTATGAGTCCGTAGCGGATGCTCAAACTTGTTAAATAGCGATTGAGTTTTCGCAGGTGGCGGTCTAAATTTTCCTTGGGATGTTTAGCCTCCATGACTACACTCATCGGTGAGTCTGTCTCGACAACTATGGGGATAACTTGGGTGGCAAATGAGAGGAAGTCTAGACGAATATTCCCAAATGCTATTTCTTGGTGCCAAGTGTCGGGGGTATAGCCTAGTTTTGGTAGCAGATAGCTGACAATGAGTTTGCTTTCTACTTCGCTTTCGTTGCGACAGTTATTGGGATTGAAAGTCATTCGATTTTAGATTTTAGATTTTAGATTTTAGATTGGGAATGACTGATTTAATAATGGTAGGGATTGTGAGATTGACAGTAGGGCGCGCATTCCGCACCTTACAAAGGCTACGGATTGTAATATCGAAAAACCCGGTTGTGTTTGACAAACCGGGTTTTTCAGGCATTTATCGCGTTTCAAACTTACTTTGTTTGAGCGTTAAATTCTTGCAATGTCTGATAGCCACCAGCGGGATCGTATAGGTGACAGTTGTCGGCAATCCGCTTCATTAAAGACCAAGAAAATTCTGTTTCGTAGAGATGATCTTGCCAGTTTTCCTTTAAGCTGCTGTGGGCGAGGCGCAAATTGTACCAGGGAATAGCAGTTGAAAGGTGGTGGGGAACGTGGACGTTAATGTCGTGGCACAGAAACTCTACCCAGCGGGGATAATCGCAGTGAACTGTTCCCGATAGTTGCGCTTGGGCTTCGTTCCATTCTTCGGGTTCTTTAAATGAAATGTCTGGTGCTGTGTGGTGGACGATCGTAAAAGTGCTCATCCAGAAATGGTAAACCAGCCAGGGCATCAACCAAAATTTGACAAATCCCCAAATGCCTGTGGTTGCAATTAAAATCGGAAATCCGATCGCAGCACCGATTAAAACGACAAAAACTGAAAACCGCACTTGTTCTTGTTTCTGTTGACCTTTGAACCGCCACCACATAAAGTGTACTTTTGCCCAGTGGGCGATCGAACCGATCCACCACATCCGACCGAAAATTAAACTATAAGCTATTTGTAAAGCCTTGGGAGCAGCAGCGTAGTCTTCTGCTGTCATCGGCTGCCAAGCATTATCCTCACCAAGTTTATTGGTGTGCTTGTGGTGGTAATTGTGGCCGTGCCGCCATGCGTGAAACGGATAAATTAACGGCAGAAAAGCAATATGTCCGACTAAATCGTTTACCCAGCGGCGGTTAGCAAATGACCGGTGCCCGCAGTCATGGCCGATCACAAAAAAACCGGTTAATCCGGTGCCTGTGAAAATCCACATTAGGGGCAGTAGATACCAAGGCGATACTGCTAAGCCCCAATAACCAACAGCAACGAGTAAAACGTTGACGATTACTTTTGTCCAAGCTTTGCGGGGGTTTTTGACGAATACTTCCCGCGGCAGGGTTTTGAGAATATCTTTGAGGCGCAGGTTGGAGGTGTCACTTGCGGATGTCAAATTTAGTGGTTTTTCGATCGATGCTGTCATAAATTGATTTCGATTCTCCGTATGCCATGAGCATGGCTTAACAAAATTAGCGCATAAAAAAGCGCAGTAAAAGGTCAGCTCGTTGCCAGCAAGCAGCAGACGAGTTGAGCTGTAGGCAAGCGCGTTTTAGCAAATGCTAGCGATCGCTATCCGCAGTTAGGAATTTCTAGCACTTTTGGCAAAAAACACTGCGGGTAGCAAAACATTCGTTTTTATAACACAGGGGCAGGACAATTAGCATTAGGCGCTATTGTCTGCTAATTGCTCTTGCTGCCAGAAATCGGGCCCTGAGCCGGCAAGCCAGCGATCGACCGTTGCTGTTTGAGGCTTTGCACTTCCAGCAGCAAGGATTCGATTTCTGCTTGCAAGTGCAGGAACTTAACTTGCTGATCTGCTTGGTAGGGGCACTTTACCAAATCTACTTTGCGGGCAAAAGTGGTCGATAGGGTAGAAGAACTAGCCATTTCGGGATTGCTCGCGGTGACTTGAGGCCGGGAAAGAGTGGATGAATTATTTGACATTAGTAATTGAGTAGACATATCTACACATTCACACCATTAAGTTACTTTAACCTGAACCGATCGTATTAAACATCAAATTAACCGATCGAGCTAAAATTAGTGTAAATTCCTTAGCCATTGCCTAAAACCATTGACATCGTGACCCTGATTCTACCTGCTACTGACTCTGCTCCTAACTCTGCAGCCCGCGCCGCCGAGCCCAAACGCTACGGCTGGCCCGGCTTGATCGAAGCTTATCGCCCCTACCTGCCGGTGACTGAAACCACGCCGGTAGTCACTCTCCAAGAAGGCAATACTCCTCTGATTCCAGCACCTGCGATCGCCTCTCTCATCGGTAGAGACGTGCGCGTCTTGGTCAAATACGACGGCCTCAACCCCACTGGTAGTTTCAAAGACCGGGGGATGACAATGGCGATTTCCAAGGCAAAGGAAGCTGGTGCCGAAGCTGTAATTTGCGCCAGTACCGGCAATACTTCGGCCGCCGCCGCCGCCTACGCCAGACGCGGGGGAATGCGAGCTTTCGTGTTGATTCCCGAAGGTTACGTGGCTTTGGGCAAGCTGGCGCAAGCTTTGCTTTACGGTGCGGAAGTAATTTCGATTGGCGGAAATTTCGATCGCGCCTTAGAAATTGTCCGCGAAATGGCTGTCAATTATCCGGTGACATTGGTCAACTCCGTCAATCCTTACCGCTTGGAAGGTCAGAAAACCGGCGCTTTTGAAGTGGTGGACGCTTTAGGCGACGCCCCCGACTGGCTGTGCATTCCCGTGGGAAATGCGGGAAACATCACAGCATACTGGATGGGTTTTTGTCAATACCACCAAGCCAAAAAATGTTCGCGCTTGCCGCAGATGATGGGATTTCAAGCCGCCGGGGCTGCACCGTTGGTAACGGGCTCACCGGTATCGCACCCAGAAACCCTGGCGACAGCAATTCGGATCGGCAACCCTGCTAGCTGGAAACAGGCGATCGCAGCTTCCGAAGCCAGCCGCGGCAGTTTTGCTGCAGTCACCGACGCCGAAATTCTCGACGCTTACCGTTTGTTAGCATCGCAGGAAGGAATTTTCTGCGAACCGGCGAGTGCAGCTTCTGTGGCCGGTTTGCTGAAGGTAAAAGACCAAGTTCCGACTGGGGCGACAGTAGTTTGCGTGCTAACTGGTAACGGTTTGAAAGACCCGGATACCGCAATTAATCACAGCAACAATCAATTTAAAAGTGGCATTGCTCCGACTTTGGATGCAGTAGCTGGGGCGATGGGATTTTAAGAAATTAGTTGACAGTTGTCAGTTGTCAGTTGTGTTCTTTGTGTCCTCTGTGGTTCCTTTAAACTAAGATATTGCACCGGCGGTCAACAACCTGTAGGGGCGGGTTCACCAGCAATATCTAACAATTACCAACAATCTGAATAAACCCGCCCCCACCCAACAGTAAATCGCAATCTACCTCTTTTAACATACAAGGGGCGGGTTCACCAACAATATCTAACAAGTACCAACAATCTGAATAAACCCGCCCCCACCCAACAGTAAATCGCAATCTACCTCTTTTAACATACAAGGGACTGCTTACTCAATAGCTTTCAAGGATACCAAAAGACTAAAAAACCCGCCCCCACCCCGCGCGAAAGTCCTCGATTGATATTGTTGTAAGATATCAGTTTAAATTCACATCTTGCACCAATAAAAGAAACAGGCTTTCCGGCCTGTTCCACAAAATATAAATTGTCTTGTGGAACAGGCCGGAAAGCCTGTTCATAAAAGGCTAATTGAGAATGGTGCAACATCTCAGTATCAATAAACTCCTGTGATATCACTTTTTTATCCATAAACTCAGCGAAACAATTTTGTCATTATCTTATGACTAGCCCTACTGCAACCCTGTTAATTGCCTGTCCCGATCGCAAAGGACTTGTCGCCTTACTTGCCAATTTTATCGCATCCCACAACGGCAATATCATCCACGCAGATCACCATACAGATTTTACCGCCGGATTATTTCTGAGCCGGCTAGAATGGCAATTAGATGATTTTGACTTAACCACCGAACAAATAACACCTGCTTTTAGTGAAATTGCCAAGGACTTACAAGCCAATTGGCAATTGCATTTCTCTCATAAAATTCGACGCATCGCAATCTGGGTCAGCCGTCAAGATCACTGTTTATTAGACTTGATTTGGCGACAGCGATCGCAAGAAATTAGGGCTGAAATCCCGCTGATAATCAGCAACCATGAAAATTTAAAGCCCATTGCCGCACAATACGGTATCGACTTTGAGTATATTCCCATTACTAAAGACAATAAAGCTATTCAAGAAGCACAACAGTTAGAAATTCTTAATAAATATAAGATTGATTTAGTAGTTTTAGCTAAATATATGCAAATTTTGAGTCAAGACTTTATCATAAATTTTCCCAATGTGATTAATATTCACCATTCATTTTTACCCGCGTTTGTGGGTGCAAATCCCTACGAAAGGGCTTATGAAAGAGGGGTAAAAATTATCGGTGCAACAGCCCACTATGTTACACCGGATTTAGATGCTGGCCCGATTATCGAACAAGATGTTGTGCGCGTCAGTCACCGCGATGAAGTGTCTGATTTGATTCGCAAAGGTAAAGATTTAGAAAGGGTTGTGTTAGCAAGAGCGGTGCGATATCATTTACAAAATCGTGTTTTAGTTTATGGCAATCGGACTGTGGTTTTTGCTTGAAAGTTAGGTATCATATCAATCCTGGTTTGTTACTCCTTCGATCGCTCGGCGAGTGAGATTAATTCCGGTGTGCGATCGCAGTGCAGCGAATCCCAAAGTTTGCTCAGCTTGATATTTTGCATGAGTTGTGATGCTGTTAAGATTTTCCGTTGTCGTCTTGTTGCGATCGCCTTTCGACCAGTTTTCGCAAAGAGCGGCGCATACGACGAGGTTTCGGAACTTTACCTTCACGCTGCTGGGAGCGATCGCCATCTGTCTCTTCGGTTCGATCGTGGAACAAAATGTTCCGCGTGGGATAAGGCAAATCGAGGTCGTTTTCCACATATAGCTTTTTTTTAATAGCACAAATTACCTTGTCGCGCGATCGCAAATCGTCAATTCGGCGCGGCGGAGCAATCCACCACCGAACGCGGATATTGACGGTACTTTCTGTTAACTCCATCGCCAGCACATCGGGTGCAGGAGCTTTCAAAACCTCCTTCAGGCTGTACACTGCTTCCAGGATTAACTGCTTGGCGTGGTCAATATCGTCGCCGTAACCAATACTAATATCGTATTCCATGCGGCGTTTATCGAAAGCAGTATTCACAGTCACCGTATTCGTAAACAATTCGGCATTAGGAATGACAATCCGCCGACCATCATAGGTTTCGATTGTTGTAGCGCGCGTCTCAATATTTTCTACCGTTCCCTCAAAGTTTTTAAACACAATTTGGTCATCGATTCGGAACGGTTCCGTCAACAGAATTAGGATACCTGCTAAGAAGTTTTGCAATATCTCGCGAAAGGCAAAACCAATCGCCACCCCGCTAATTCCCAGCAGTTGCACCAAATCGCCAGCTTTCAATGTGGGAATTATAATCGAAAGAGAAATAAACAGACCAACTAGAACGATCAGACTCTGGGCTAACCGTCCTAACACCAGCCCCAAATTTCGAGCTTGGTGGTGCTTGCGGGTAACTCGCCTGACCACTCTCTTAATTTGCCTACCCACAAAGTAAAAAATTGCAAAGACAATTAACGCCAGCACAATATTAGGCAGCATGATCAGAAAGCCGTCGATCATGCTCTGAATCTTTTTCCAGACTATGGATATCTCTGCCTTCATGAAGTTTCCTCGCGCATCAGTCGTTGTCGATAGTAGTAGAATTTAGCTGGATTAAGTTCTATCTAAAGACTGTAGGTTGGTACGACGCGAGGAAGATTTTTTGGCAGTCCTCAAAATTTTGAATGCGGATTATAGGTTGGGATATACAGCGGATTCCAGGTTTATAAAGTACACCCCAGAAACCGGGTTTCTTCTGGATTTCTCGCCAGAAACCGGTTTTATTCAAGAAACCCGGTTTCTCTGTACTTCACTTACCTGGAAAGTGCTGTAGTACATTTACATCGATTAGTAGACCATCCGTAAATGCGGAATAATATCAACTCAGCCCTTCATCGGAATGATTCATCTCTCTTCCCTTCCTCTGTATCCTCTGCGTCCTCTGTGGTTTAATCATTCCAATAGAACCGGAATTGAATATCATCAAGAAGCTGAGGAATTAATGCCGGTTAATTGCAGGAAAAGCAAAAACAACACATCGGTAACTAAATCCCATCTGCTAAGGAATGAGAATTAAATAACTTCCACAAGTTTGTGGGATGGGCGTCCCGCCCGTCCACTCATGACGGGCTATAAGAGCCCATCCCACAATAACAATTAAAATTGTAAGTTATTTAATTCGCGATCGTAAGGGGACTCGCCATGACGACAATTCCTGAATTTGTAACTCCTAATTCCCAAAGGGCGGTAAATCAAGTAACTGATTTTTAGAAGGTGGAAGTTGGGCGGGATTTTTGCCTGGGGCGGAAGTTTGGCGGATTTCCAGAGCAGTTTCGCCGGGATTTGCAGTGCGAGTAGGTACTATCTCTAAAGAATATACTGTCTCGGTTTTTGCAGGGGCAGGATTTTGGGCTTTCGTGAGCAAGTCAACGGCATCTCCGAGGGCGCTAGTTAAATTTTTGCTAGTTTCGGCGTGACGGGCTTCTTCTTGTTTGAGGGCTTGAGTGAGTTGTTTAACTTGTTCGATCGCCCGATCGCGCTCTTCGAGAACTTCTGCTAACTTAGCTTTAAGTTCGCCAACTGTTTGCAGTTGTTCGACTTCCTGCTGGCGAGCAACTCCAGCATCGTCGCCTTCGGGCACAATGGGGGAAAAATTTTGTAATTGCTGTATTTGTGCTTCCAGAGAAGCGATGCTTTGCTGAGTTAATTTAGCATCATTCCGCCGCTGCTCGGCTTCAGTATTGTAGAGTTGGCGCCACTGAGCGGCACTTTCACCAGCCTCATCGCGATCGCGCGAAACTTCTGTTAACTGCTGTTGCAGCCGCTTGATTTCATCTAACCACTGTCTGACATCCTGAGCCATAATATTGATTTTAGATTTTAGATTTTAGATTTTAGATTGGGGAATTGGGAATTGGCAATTGCGAGTTGATAATGGCTTATATCGTTTCCGGTTGCATCGGAATGATTTAACCGCAGAGGGCGCAGAGAACGCAGAGGGAGAGAATACAGAGAGGAATAATTCCGATGCAACCGGATTTGATATTAATTAATTAACGACTTGTGTACCTCATCTTTCGCCCCATTGCCTGTGCGCTATGAACATTTTTTACTGGTTGCGCTACCTGATTTTAGCTTTGTTTAAGGCGCTTTTAAGGCTGCTGAGAGCTCTCAAACGGAAATTTGGTGGTTTTTGGCTGTTTTGTCGGTGTTTGACTTGGGGGACACTCAAGGAAGTCGCCGCGAAGGCGGGAGAACAGCGCTTGCCGGGGCTGTCAGCGGAAATGGCCTACAATTCTATGCTGGCGCTGTTTCCGGGGCTGTTGGCTATCTTATCTGCGATCGCCCTCTTTGAACCTTTGCAGTCAACACTGTATCAAATCGCCCGTCTTTTGGGCGAAGTTATACCCGATGACGTGCGGAAGTTGATTGGCGGCTTAATCAAAGAAATTCTGTTAACTCGCAGTAAAGGGCTGTTTTCGGTGAGCTTTCTTGGGGCGATTTGGGCATTTTCTGGAGTAATGAGCGCGGCGATGGCTGCACTCGATCGCATCCATGACATCCCCAGCGATCGAACTCGACCCTTTTGGAAAGCAAAACTTATTTCTCTGGCGCTGAGTATCGGTACAATTGTGCTGTTAATTCTAGCATCGGGAGTAGTATTTGTCAGCGACTTAATTGTACAAGCTATTGCCCGCCAGAGTTGCCTGCTGGAGTCCGTCGCCAATTGCAATTTAAAAAATGTCCAAAATTGCCTGCTACTCGCCGACAATTGCCCTTTGGAGTCGCAACTGTTAGGTGTTTGGCGGTTGTGGCGGTGGCCGATTTCTTTGGGAATTGTATCACTGGCTTTTGCTTTTGTTTACCGCTACGGGCCTAGCCGTCGTCAACCAGATATTCCTATTTTGTCGGGAGCAGTTTTTGCTGCTATTTTGTGGGCGCTATTTTCAGCTTTATTTCGGTTTTATGTTTTGCACTTGGGCAATTACAGTTGGACTTATGGCACGATCGGAACTTTTATTGTGTTGCTGCTGTGGCTCGATCTTTCTTCTTTGGTGATGCTGATCGGCGCTCAGTTAAATGTAACAGTGGGAAAGGCTATCAAACAATCAAAATTAAAATAATTTGTTAAGTTTTAATTGTTAATTCTTATTTGTTATTTGCCGGATGCTGGCTTACCGACGGAGTAAAGTGCTGAGAATACCCGCAACAAAAGACAACAAAATCAGTATCCAAATTACACCACCGGGAATGAATGTCAAGAGGCCAACACCTCTGAGAATCCAAACTAGGAGGGTGAGGCCCAGGATAGTCAAAAAGATACGGGTAGATAGTCGCATTTGAAATCTAGGAGAATTAGTCATGTTGAATGTTAAAGTTTTGTCTGGATCAATGATAGCTGTTTTATTGGCGATCGGCAGTTACCTCACCTTAATTTCAGTTCCGGGTTCCGCTGTTGCGCCTGGGGGTGCAAATAAGCTAGGCGAAACGGCAAAAACTGCTCAAAAAACACCTTCTGCAAGTTTAACAATTTCCGATCGCACAATTGGAGCGGCGAAGGTGGGGATGACTTTCGGACAATTGAAAAAGGCTCTGGGTTCCACGGCGCAGTTTAAGGTAGAGTCTCCTTTTATGGTAGACTTTGATTCTGTGGCTGTCAGTCGATCGGGAAAAGTGCAATATCGGATTATCTACGCTGCGGGTACAAAGCTAAAAGATACCGATGTCATTGAACTTTTGATGACTGAGAATTCTAATTATAAAACAGTTCAGGGCGTCGGGCCAGGAATGACTCTGAAACAAGCTGAGGCAATTTACGGCAAGGCTACTTTATCTTATAACGTGGATAATGAAATGAGAGAAAATGTGGTTTTTGCCAAGCAACCCACTAGAAATATTATGTTTGTTCCCAAGGCTGAAGGGAAACAATTTGGGGGGGTTTACGGGGCTGGTAAAGGGGGATTCTATCAGACTAATAAGTATCACCCGAATGCTGTAATTAAGTCTGTGATGGTGCGGAAGTAGCCTTCACATCATTCCCAGAAACCGGGTTTCTTCTGAGATATCTCGCCACCCTACCTAAATCATCCGAGAAACCCGGTTTCTTAGCCTAAAATTAAGGATTACCTGTAGTTAGTTCCAAATACTCTTCATTGTCAAGATAATCTCTGATATTTTCCAGTATTTGCGTCAAATACTCTACGACTTCTTCCTTCATATCAAATCCGGTAGCATCGGAATTATTCCTCTCTGTATTCTCTCCCTCTGCGTTCTCTGCGCCCTCTGCGGTTAAATCATTCCGATACAACCGGAAACGATATCATTTCTAATAGTTGCTTAATTGTCTTATCTCGTCCAACTTCCTCAAAAGACTTAATGCCGTGCGCTAAGTCATTTCTATTACTTTTAATCACTACAAGATTTTGCCCGTTTTTTGTCTTAGCAAAGTCTGTTTGATATGAAAAACCGTATTTGTCTGCTATTTCTTTAATTAACCTAGCATCCACATTCCCCGAAAACAGTTCTTCACGTTCAAATGTAGCTGTGATGATATCAGTAGAGAGTTGATTAATTGTTAAATAAATTTTCTTAGGAGAACGATTTTTAAGATTTTGGAGGACGATCAGTTTAATTTCAGGTTGGAGTTGGTCAAAGGAGATGGATTTATTTTTAAACTCCTCAAATATGGCTTCAATCGCATTTCGCATAGTGGATTCAACTAAATTATACAGCAACAAAAAAGCATTAGCTTTGAGAGTTTTTGCTAACTCTGGATCGAGGCTTTGAATTTGGTATTTGCCACGAGTATCGAATAAAGCTAACTTCGTTGTCTGTTTTTCCAAGCTTTCCAAAAAAATGAAGTAATCGTTCACCTCTTTGGCGCGTGTATTAAAGTCTAAAAATACAGTATTCATGAGTGTGACATGGCAGTTAATTGCGGAAATATTCAATACGCGCCACTACATTTATTAAACTGGTTGCCTCGGGTTTTGTACAGTAGGTAAAATGAATTTACATTGCCATTAAAAGGATTGTATCCGTTCAAATAAATCTCTTCGGACTTCCTCATTCGCAGCTTCAGTTAATTGGATAGTCCGAACTGTCTTTCGGTTGAAGTTCCTCTGGCGAGGCATGAGTAAATCACTAAACTTAAATCCATTTAACTGCTCTATTTTTTGGAGTCCAATTAAGGTTAATTCGTTGTTAACAAATCTAGTTAGGGTAAGAATGCGTTGTGCACCGTATACGATCTCTAAACGTGGTTCATCATTTTCATCATGGCCGATATCAACAACGAATATAGAAGGTATTGGCAGCCCCCAAATTACCGATTCGATAAACTTTGATTGCCTTGCTTAATCCCAAACAAGTTCGCGTTGGTAGTCGGGAATAAACAACTTATTAGTATCATCGTTAATTCCTTCCATATATTTTTGAACAAGTATTTCGAGGGGATAGTCTCTCGTATCGTAATTAATTTGCTTCTGCTTGTCGCGAATTTCCATTTCAGCAGCATTTCTGTCTTGAAGCGTAATTTCTTCGAGTTTCGATCGCATATTTTTAAGTAACGAGAAAGTGTTGTGGATACGATAATTTTACCACAGCCCAAGGTTGATAAATTCCTGTTCGGAGAATTTTAGTCTTGAGGCCACCCCAGTGTAAATTCTGATTTGGCTGAGAGGGTACGGACGATCGCACTTATCAAAAAAAGTGCGATCGCCAATGTTTAATTAACTGAAACCGCCGCGAAAATTACCATTTATAACGCGCTGGTGACGGAATTGGAAGGGCGGCCCAAGGCCGATAAACGGTGACTGTCCCCACTGGAATCGAACACAACCTCGAACTTAACGTGGGGTATAGTTTGACGCAGAAACTGAAAATGCCCGTCTGCATCTGAACGACTGCGGAAGCGGGCAACAATTATCCATTGCTCAGAGGGTAACAAACGGGCGATCGCCCAACAACACAAGCGTTCTTTGTATGTCATCATAGAATTTGTCTCCATTGAATGTTGGAGCCAGAGCCAGCCCGGAACCTTGGACAGTAAGGGGCTGGCTTTTGACTGTTTACAGGTGGTATTATAACACACAATGACGTACAATAAGTTAAAACAACTTAAAATGAAATATTTTTATCGGTCTTAACTCAAAACAGCGTAAGATGGACTGTATTGAGATTTTTTGTAGTGCAACGAATGGCTTCACGGGGAAGAGTTACCGCATACCTACCAGAGGAAATTCAAAAAGCTCTGGAAGAATGGGCAGAAGAAGAAAGCAGATCCGTTAGCAGTTTGACAACTTACCTGCTGACGAAATCTGTTAGAGAGCGCCAAGAGCAGAAAAAGGACCAATCCCGGAGCGATCGCCCGAGTTGAAGACGGCGCCATACTGAAAGGGTTTGCAGTGTAAAATTTAAGACAATTGAAGTAAAACCGTGCCCACCTATGCCTTCACGAATGCGAGTTACAGTTACACTGCCAGAAGACGTTCATCAAGCCTTGTCCGAATGGGCCGAAGAAGAAGATAGAACCCTCGCAAACCTTCTCTCCCATGTCGCAGCTAAAGCAGTCAGAGATCGCCAAGAGCTCAAAAAAGATAAATCAGAAAACGATCGCCCTTAAGAACGATCGCCCGCAATCCCATCCGCGTCCACCCGCCTACATCTGCGGTCAAAAAAAGAACCACCGCCTCAAAAAAATAAGGTGGGCCGCAGCCCACCCTACTCAAATTATTTCGCAGTCACCAACTGTGCCGGCAGCCGCTTAAACGCCAACCTTTCATTCTCGATATCCACAAAAATGGTATCGCCGTCAGCAAAATCTCCCCGCAAAATACCCTTCGCCATTTGCGTTTCCAACTCGCGTTGAATTCCCCGCTTCAAAGGCCGCGCACCGTAAACCGGATCGTAACCAATTTCTGCTAAGAAGTCGATCGCAGATTCCGACAATTTCAGAGACATTTTGCGATCGGCTAACCGTTTTTCCAAGCGCTTAACTTGCAACAGCACAATCTGCCGCAGTTCCGTCTTACTCAAACCGTGGAAGATAATCATCTCATCAATCCGGTTCAAGAATTCCGGGCGGAAAGTTCCCCGCATCGCTTCCATCACCCGACTCCGCATTTGTTCGTTATCTCCCGCCACATCTAAGATGTATTGAGAGCCGACATTCGATGTCATAATAATCACAGAATTCTTAAAGTCTACCGTGTGACCTTGAGCATCGGTAACGCGGCCGTCATCCAGAATTTGCAGCATGATGTTGAATACATCCGGGTGCGCTTTCTCGATTTCATCGAATAGAATCACTGAGTAAGGACGGCGGCGCACAGCCTCAGTTAATTGTCCGCCTTCATCGTAGCCAACGTATCCCGGAGGCGCACCAATTAACCGCGAAACCGCGTGTTTCTCCATGTATTCCGACATATCAATTCGCACGATCGCCTCTTCAGTATCGAACAGATAAGACGCTAAGGCTTTAGCTAACTCAGTTTTACCAACACCCGTGGGGCCGAGGAAGATAAAACTCGCAACCGGACGATTTGGGTCGGCTAAACCTGCGCGCGATCGCTGAATTGCATCTGCAACCGCAGTCACCGCTTCATCCTGTCCAATTACCCGCTTGTGCAGTTCATCTTCCAAGTGCAGAAGTTTCTGCATTTCCGATTCAACCAACTTGCTGATCGGAATTCCCGTCCACTTGGAAATAATCTCCGCAATGTCACCTTCTGTAACTTCTTCCCGCAGCAAAGTTTTACCTGTGGTTTGAGTTGCTGAAAGTTGAGATTCAGCTTCTTGCAGTTGTTTTTGTAATTCGGTTAACTTGCTATATTTCAACTCAGCAGCACGGTTCAGGTCATATTTTAATTCAGCTTGCTGAATTTCAATATTCACCTTATCAATCTGTTCTTTAATCTTTTGAATGTTGCCGATGACACCTTTTTCCGATTGCCACTGGGCATTCAAAGCGCTTTGCTGTTCCTTGAGGTTTGCTAAGTCTTTTTCCAGTCTTTCCAAACGTTCGATAGACGCAGCATTACTTTCTTTTTGCAGCGACAGTCTTTCCATTTCTAGCTGCAAAATCCTGCGGTCGATTTCGTCTAGTTCTTCCGGTTTGGAGGTAATTTCCATTTTGAGTTTAGCGGCTGCTTCGTCCACTAAGTCAATGGCTTTGTCTGGAAGGAAGCGATCGCTAATATATCGAGTAGACAAAGTAGCCGCCGCCACTAAGGCGCTGTCGGAAATTTTAACGCCGTGGTGAACTTCGTAGCGTTCTTTCAAGCCCCGCAAAATCGAGACAGTATCTTCAACTGTCGGTTGGTCAACATAAACTTGTTGAAAACGGCGTTCTAGTGCTGCATCTTTTTCGAGGTACTTGCGGTATTCGTCGAGAGTTGTAGCGCCGATACAGCGCAATTCTCCCCTCGCTAACATGGGTTTAAGTAAGTTACCGGCATCCATCGAGCCTTGAGTTGCGCCGGCACCGACAACGGTGTGAATTTCATCGATAAATAAGATGACTTTGCCGTTACTATCCATCACTTCTTTGAGTACCGCTTTCAAGCGTTCTTCAAATTCTCCCCGGAATTTTGCCCCGGCAATTAAAGCGCCCATATCTAGGCTAATTAATTGTCGGTCTTTGAGAGATTGGGGGACATCTCCGGTGATAATTCGCTGGGCGAGTCCTTCGGCGATCGCAGTTTTTCCGACTCCCGGTTCCCCAATTAGTACGGGGTTGTTTTTGGTGCGACGGCTCAAAATTTGAATCGTGCGGCGGATTTCGTCATCCCGTCCGATTACCGGATCGAGTTTGCCTTGACGCGCGGCTTCAGTCAAATCTCGGCCGTATTTTTCCAGCGCTTCGTATTTGCCTTCTGGATTTTGATCTGTCACTTTGTTGTTCCCCCGGACTTGGGCAATAATATCTTTGAGCTTGGCTTCATCTAGTTTAAATTCTTGTAGTAAATTTTTGCCAAAGCGATCGTCCTTAACGTAACCTAGTATCAAATGCTCGATCGAAATAAATTCATCGCCGTACTCTTTGCGATAAGTTTCGGCGCGATCGAGTAAAGTGTCGAGAGAACGACCGAGATAAACGTTGCCGCCGCTGCCAGTGATTCGGGGCTGACGACTGATAAACTCATCAGTGCGATCGCGCAATTTTGCTACAGAAACTCCAGCTTTGTTAAATAAGCTGCTAGCAAGTCCCGATTCTTGTTCCAGCAAAGCTTTCATCAAATGTTCGCTTTCTAGCTGCTGCTGCTGACCTGCTTTGACGATTTCGGGGGTGCGGGCGAGGGCTTCCCAGGCTTTTTCGGTAAATTGGTTTGGATTATTTGGTTGCATAAATTTTAATTCCCTGCATTAAAAATGATGATTGCTGTAGAGGCAATTGCTCGATCGCCCGTACAATTGTCATTGTAGGGAGTTGCGGAGGGGGGGCGGATCGGTGTTCCCCTATCTTGAGATAGGTATTTCCGTCCTGTGTAGCAGTCCCTCGCAAGGAAAAGCAAACTTTCGCGCCTAAAAGTTGGACTCTTGGATAAGACTGAGATGTTGCACCATTGTCAATAAGCTTTTTATGAACAGGCTTTTCGGCCTGTTCCACAAGAATAAAATTCACTTTTTGTGGAACAGGCCGAAAAGCCTGTTCTTGAGAATAGTGCAAGATGTGAGATAAGGCCAAATATCACATTAAAAATGCTTTTTAGTGCCACTTGAAAAAACGGCACATTCTTAAACAGTCTCCTGCTGCGGAAAATGCAGAAACACTCATGTAAATAGGAGAGAGGACTTGAGAACCGTCACAGTCCTATAGCGAAACCCGAAGCGTTATTGTTTTACTCATCAATAACAGCCGCTATAACTCTCACACATGGAAAAGATAGCTATGAAAATTTTACCTTTAATTTCGTTAGGAATTATAGCAAGTGCCGCGATCGCACTAGCCCCTGAAGCTTTGGCAAGTACCTGGCGTGCCGCACACCGGATGTCTGGTTTTTCCGCCGACAGCAATTACTACTTGTACCTAGAAAGTTCCAGAGATACAGGAGCGGGAATTCCCAAAGCAGAATTGCAAATTGTCCAAGTTGCTGCAAATTCCTGCATCAGAAATGGGTGTATCGAAACTAAATATGGCGAACCAGACTCCAATAAAAGCACTAAAATGGCAGAAGATGACTTGCTTAAAAAAACTTGGAATAGCAGGCAAACTTTGAAGTTAACTCCTCCTCACGCTGGAACTAAACTCAACATTATTTCTCGTACTCCCGGAGCTAATGGAAGCGAGACAGTCGCCGTCAGAGTCAATACAGCAAAGCCTTTACAAATTCGCCTAGAACAGCGGCAAAAAAATGCTTCTGCTGGCAGAGAAAGCGCCGCCATGCGTCTTGTAATTAATCATAACGGTCGGCAGCGTGTCCTCGGATCGCTAAACAATTTTCAAGATTGGGTGTTCTCTTATTCAATCCGAGAAGTTCGTTTGTCTCCGAACCGGCGCAATGTCGTTGTGCTGGTGGACAAGACAGAACGCACTTTTGAAGGAGTCTTGAAAACTACTGTTGTACAAGGCTTTCTTCTTTAGGCTTGCTATATTCCCAGGTTTTGACCTGGGAATTATCAAAAATTACGCAGAACCCCTATCTGTAAGGTGCACAACGCGCACCTACAGATAGAGCCTGTGCGTAAGTCCGGGTTGTTAATTATTCTTTATTGTGATAATTGATATATCAATACATTTTAAAATTTTCCTCTTCCTTCCTCCCTCTTTCTTTTTCCTGGAATATCTGCCTCCTGACTATTGATATCATGTCCGATGATTGAGCGCGATTAAATGCCGGGGCGGGTTTACAGATTTTCCCGTTTCTATTCAATATCTTGGCGAACCCGCCCCTACAGGAATTATGGTTAATTGACCGGACATGATATGACAAATGCTCAATCATTAATCCGTGTATCCGCGTCCAAATCCATATCTTGCCTGACAATCAAGCATCCAGGATACAAGCCCCCGGATTCATTCGTCCAGAAATAAAAAACCTGTATCCGAGAAACTTGCCCCCCGAATCGATCCGTAGGGTCAATGCTTCAATTCTTTAATCTAAAATCTAAAATCTAAAATCTAAAATCGATTGACTTCATGCCTGCATCACAACCCGTTCCGGGAGACTGACAATAAAAGTAGAACCTTTCCCGTCTTCGCTTTCAACGCTAATTTCGCCGCCGAGAATTTGACACAAACGCTGGCTAATTGTCAATCCCAAACCCGTCCCTCCGTATTTGCGGGTAGTCGAAGCATCAGCTTGGGTAAAAGGTTTAAATATCTGCTCTAATTGCTCGTTTGTCATGCCGATGCCGGTGTCGCTGACTCGAAACATTAAAACTTGAGAAGTGTAGCTTGAACCAGAGTGAATATCATTATTTTTATTTTGTTTGGTCGGTCTTGATTTTTCTATTTTCATTCTTTCGACGCCGATAGTAATGACGCCTTTTTCGGTAAACTTGGCAGCATTGCTGAGCAAATTAAGGAGAATTTGCCGCACTTTCGGTTGGTCGGCGTACATTGTACCGAGTTCGCCTTTGGTTTTCAGTGCTAAAGAATTGCCTTTTTTTTCTACTAGCGGTTGAGCCGTAGTCATCACTTCTTCAATCATGGTCGCCACGTCGAAGTTTTCCAAATAAAGGGTGACGTGACCGGCTTCTATTTTGGAAATGTCGAGGATGTCGCTAATCATATCCAGCAGGTGTTTGCCGGCGGTTTGAATTTTTTCTAAGTCTGGCAGAAAGTCTTCTGAACCCGAATCTTGAGCATCTTCTTGCAGCATTTCGCTGTAGTTAATGATGGCGTTGAGGGGGGTGCGTAGTTCGTGGCTCATGTTGGCGAGAAATGCACTTTTCGAGCGGTTGGCAGCTTCGGCTGCTACTTTTGCTTCGTGCAATTCTTCTGTGTATTCCGCTACTCTTTGGATTAGTTCGTTGAGGGAAATTGCTAGCATTCCCACTTCGTCGGAAGTAGTGACGGGTACTTGCAAGTCAAAGTTAGATTCTTCTGTCACTCGCTGAGCGATGAGGGTTGTGGCTTCTAAGGAGCGAGCGATCGCCCCGCTGGTGTATGCTGCTAGAATTGCTGCGATCGCACCTGATATCAAGAGAGAGCCTACGAGAATGAGAGTTCCGAGTTTTTCGGCATTTTCGTAGGTTCTCAATGCCTCGTCTGCTTTCTCGCGAAAGTTGACGGCCAGTTGGGCTGAATCCTCGGAAAACTGTTTGAGTTTCAAAGCAGTTTCGCCGGCCACAAAATTGTTCAAGTTCCGCCCGAAAGCCTGCTGCTGTTGCGGATTCAAAGCAGATAATTTGGCAGCAGCCAACAATTTTTGTACTTGTTGAAAGTATGATTCTACGGTTTTGCCGTTGGCTTGAGCGAACTGTTGAAGCTGTTGGTAGTCTTTGGCAACATCGGGATTCTTCGTCGGCGGTAGAGTTTGCAGTTGTTCGAGGATGCCGCTCATCTGAGCAACGCGAGTCAGGAATTCCGATCGTTCGCGATCGAAAATTTGCGGTTTGGCCGTCAGACTCGCGAGCTCTTGCTGCTGAATTCTGACTTCCTGCACCGTGTGATTGAGGTTTGTTAAGATTTCCGCTTTGTCTCGGTCGATCGCTAGTTTTTCTCTAACTTGCTGTTTGTGATAGGATTCTACTCCCCGTCCCGCCACAGCACCCAAAACGGCAATACCAATGACCAATGCGTATCCGCAGCCGATTTTCTGCCTGATACCCAAGCGGCCCAACAGACTTTTCAACCCTATTTGAGGACGGTTCTGCAGTTGATTTTTCAAAGCTAAGGTTAAAGACATGGGCAATGTACTCGTCACCTTTGAGAGGCACCATCTATATTCTAATTGATGCCTGTCTGAGGGTAAATAAAGTTCTGGCTTCAAGCCAGCTTTCGGCAGTTATTGGGCCTTTGCAGGGTTCCACAGCTCGATCGGCTTGACAGTTTGGATGAGTTATGCGTAACAAATTATAGCAGAAGGAAGAAGAAAGAAGGAAGAAACAGTCAAAGGGAGGGTTTGAGTGATTAAGAACCTACTCACCGTCGGGCGTGGTTGCGAGATAAGTTGCGAGTTATAAGTTGCAAGTTATGAGTTAGATTTCTGATTAAAAACTCTACTCTCCTGGCAACCTACAACTCTATCCTTGTTCCCCTACTGGCAAAGTCGAAATTGTGCTATCTCAGCAGGAATTCTTGAAGCATTAGGTACGCTAGCACTTGCTGGAACGAAGATTCCCAGGCCGTAACTGCAACCCTCTGCCGTCGTGCATTCCCCAGGCTTAGCACTGATTTGATATTCGCCTTGGGATGGGGGAGTAAAAGAGATTGACGCCAGTTCGCCTGTTTTTTGACTCACAGCGACTTCCTGACCGCTTGCATCCTTGAGAGATAAGTTTAAATCCTGGCAATTTCCATCGCAAGTGGCAACAAAAACATACTCCACATTAGGATGCAGCGTGGCTCTAAAAGGAGATGAAACTTGCTTGCGAACTTGGCCCAGCAACGGCACAAATACTAATTTTTGACCGTTGCCTTTCCGCTGATCAAATTCAGTTTTCAAGCGACAAACAACCGTTTTTTGGTCGTCCGTCAGTCCTTGAGCAATAGCATTTCCTACGATTGTAGTACCGAGGAGCAGGGCCATGCCGGAAATAACCAGATGTTTGATATTCATTGATGTCCGGTAAAGTTAATTTTGGGTGATTGCAATAGACCGCTTTTGTCAGCAGTCTATTAGTTTATCTGGAGCCTATCACATTTGTTGGGGAATTGGGAATTGGGCATAGGGCATAGGGCATGGAGAATTGGGCGTGGGGCATGGGGCATGGAGAACTGGTAACAGTTAACAGTCAACTGTCAACCACCAATAACCAATAACCAATGACTAAATCATTTCTTGCGAAAATCCCACGCGGGAACAAATTTAGAATCTCCCCAAACGCCGCGGCGATTTTTCTTAGCTTCTGCTTCCGCTTGTTCCAGAATACTTGCACTCGGACAATTTTTCAAGTAAGGACGGTAAACCATTGCTAATCCTTCGCGGGTCAAAACTTCTTGGGCAAATGTGCCGTTTGGCAAGCGAACTTCGCTCACTTTGCGGCCGTAGCGGTCAGTATCGGTGACGGTCAAAACAACGCGGCCGCCCCCTTGATTGACAAGCTGCTGCATTCTTTGGTGCGCTAGATTTCCCCACTTAAATTGATTTTTTTTTGCTGCTGCTTTGCTATTTTTTTCAGCATTTGTGTGGGCGACTTCCGGTGCATCTATGCAGGCAAAACGCACTTTTATATCTTTCCCGGCGGCATCGCTGGCGACAAGGGTGTCGCCGTCGCTGACTCGCTTGACAGCATAGTTGTTGGGCGCTAACTTTTGTGGACACCCGAATAGTAGCAATAGCAGAGCAACTGCACTTAAGGTTTTTATTTTTGGGAAAATGGCGATTTTAAGTTGGCTCATATTTCTGTGTTTTATTTAGTTTCCATCCAATTTTGCCCAGCGTGGATGTCAACTATCAGCGGTACCATACCGGGCGCATTTTCCATTGCACTTGTATTTTTCGGCAGAGCATTTTCCATCGCACTTATAATTGTCGGAGCACTTTCCATCGCACTTCTAATTTTTGGTTGCAATTCTTCCCATTCATCGGGAGGGACTTCAAAGATTAATTCATCGTGAACTTGCAGCAGCAGCCGCGCCTGATAGTTTTGCAAAATTTTGTGTACCTCAATCATGGCAAGTTTAATGATATCAGCACTGGAACCTTGAATGGGAGCGTTGGCTGCGGCCCGCAAAGATTGGGCGTCATCTCTGCTGAGAGATTTAAGTCGATCGGAGTGAATGTCTTGGGGATTGCGGCCTATTAAGTCGCGGAGGCTTTCGCTCTCGAAGTTTAAGTAACGGCGGCGGCCTAAAATTGTGGTAACGTATCCGAGGGCGATCGCCTCTTTTTTTACTTTCTCCAAATATTCAAAAACTTTACTATAGCGAGCGTTAAATTTAGCAATAAACTCCTTGCCATCTTTGGAAGTCTTGCCCATCGAACGACCAAACTTAATCGCCCCCATACCGTAAACTACCCCAAAATTAATCGTTTTGCCAAACCTGCGCTCGTCGGGAGTTATTTCTTCCTTTTCAAACAAAAGTTGAGCCGTCACGGTATGCACATCTCGGTTATTTTGATAAGCTTCAATTAACACAGGTTCTTGACTCAAATGAGCCAAAATTCGCAGTTCAATTTGAGAATAGTCAGCCGACACCATCAGCCAACCTGCTTCCGGTAAAAAAGCCTTGCGAATTTGCCGCGAAAACTCGGTGCGGATGGGAATATTTTGTAAATTTGGATTGGAAGAAGAAAGCCTTCCCGTACCAGTTGCAGCTTGGTTGAAATCTGTATGCACTCGCCCGGTATCCGCACGCACTAACTGCGGCAAAGCATCGACATAAGTTGATTTCAACTTGGATAATGTTCGGTGTTCTAATAAATCGTCTACAATCGGGTGGTCTCCTTGCAATTTATCCAAAACAGCGGCGTCTGTAGAGTATCCAGTCTTAGTTTTGCGAGACTTTTTCTGAAACTCATCCGGGATTTTTTCTAACAAGATTTCGCTGAGTTGTTTCGGGGAACCTAAATTAAACTTTCTTCCCGCTGCTTGATAAGTCTTTTCTTCTATTTCTTTTAAGCTCTTTTCTAGCTGTACTGACAGTTCTTGCAGGTAAGCTGAATCAATGCGAATTCCGCAGTATTCCATTTCAGCTAAAACTGGTTCTAGGGGCTGTTCTACTTCCAGCAGCAACTTCTGCAAAGACTTATCTGGAAAGCTAGATTCATCAGCTTCCTTCAATTTGGCTTTAAGTGCCCCAACCAAGTGAAATGTAGTGTAAACATCCATGCCGCAGTAGTCGGCTACTTCTCGAATGCTGATGTCAGCAATTGTTTGGTTTTTCGATACTAATTTATTATAACTTTTGGGATTATTGCGTAAGTATTCCCTTAACGATTCGCTGACACTGTGATTGTCTTCTGACTCGACTAAGTATTTCTTTGACAATTCGCTGAGACTGTGGCTGGTTTCGGGATTGAGTACGTAACTGGCTAGCATGGTGTCGAAGACGACTCCTGCTAGTTTAATTCCTTGACAGCGCAGGATCGATCGATCGAACTTAGCATTTTGCAGCGCCTTGGGATAATTCTCGCTTTCCAAAATCGGACGCAAAGCAGTTAAAACTGTGGCTTTGTCCAAGTTTTTGCCCGTTTTGTGTCCGGTGGGAATGTAAGCTACATCTTGTTCACCGGTTCCCCAACAGCAGCCAATTCCGACTAATTCAGCGTCTCGCGGTTCGATGGCGGTGGTTTCGGTATCCCACGCCACGGGTGTAGTTTTGTCGGTGAAGGTTTGTAGCCGTTGGACTAATTCGTTTAACTGTTCGGTTGTTTGAATTATTCGGGGTTTAATTGGTAATTTTTTTGCTTCCTGAGCGGCTAGGGTATCAGCATAAGTCCAAAACCATAAGGCATTTTCTTCTGAAATTTCAGAAGTTGGAGGTGACTTATCTATTGTGGGGTGGGCATCTTGCCCGCCCTGTTCCAAGGGCTTTTCTACACCCTCCAATGGCTGTTCTAGGGTGTTTTCCGACGAGGCAGAGCCTCTGGATATGTGTTCCCGGGCAGAGCCTGGGAACGAGGATTCTTCGGGTTTTTCCTTCTCTTCAACGCCACCAAAACGCTTTTGAATTTGTTTTACTTTGCTTAAAAATGTTTTAAATTCCAACTTTTCCAGCATGGGAATCAAGGCTGATTCGTCAAAACCTATAAGCTGGCAATCTTCTAAGTTGATTTCTAATGGCACGTCTTGGACAATTGTCGCCATGCGTTGAGAATGATAAGCAGCTTCTTTGCCTTCTTCTAGCTTTTTCTTAGTTGCTCCTTTAATCTCATCAATGGCTGCATAAATTCCATCAAGGGAATTGTAAGCTTCCAGCAATTGCAGGGCGGTTTTGTCGCCGATGCCTTTGACTCCGGGGATGTTGTCGGATTTGTCGCCGCAGAGGGATTTGTAATCTATTACTTGTTCGGGCAAAATACCGAGTTTGGCTTTGACTTCTTCCGGGCCGTATTCTTGGGATTTGCCTTTGCCCGATCGCCTGAGCTCATCCGTACTCAAATACAATACGCTGATTTGTTTTTCGGTTTCTACTAATTGAAACAAATCTCGATCGCCCGTGAGGATTTTGACCTGATAACCCGCCGCGCTGGCTTTGTTTGCCAAAGTTCCCAAAACATCGTCCGCCTCAAAGCCGGGAGCAGTTATTGCTGGTAAATTCAAATAGGTGAGGAGTTCTTGCAGGTTTTTGATATCGGGAATAAAATCTTCGGGAGTTTCCGCACGACCGGCTTTGTAAGTTTCGTCTGCTTCGTGGCGAAATGTGGGTGTGGCGAGGTCAAAGGCGATCGCCATGTACTGGGGGTCGTGGGCCGCCATTACTTCCAGCAGCGACTTGAGAAAGCCAAAACAGACGCTGGTGGGAATGCCTGTCGTAGTTCGCAAGCCTCCGTCTCGACTTTTGGCGAAGGCGAAGTAGGAGCGAAAGGCCAGAGAGTGACCGTCAACTAAGATGAAGATGGGAGCTTGATTTGCCGACACAGACACAAATACCGATCGCACGAAAGGATTTTCTCATTGTACTCAGTTGTCCGCCTGCATTGATCGACCGGAAGGATGACCGACAGACTTGAGAACGCTTGACCAAGAATTTCTTCATGTGGTACCCGCCACGTGATTGCTCCGTGGAATCAATCCAGAATCGAAAATCGAAAATCCTTGCGTCCCCCGCATTTATCTCGCGCAAGTCAATCTAAAATCTAAAATCTAAAATCTAAAATCGATTGACACTCGATCGGATCTCAGCTTACTGTGCAGCTTGGCTGAGAATAGTAGAAGATGTTAAGTATGATTCCCTAGGGGATAGCTTCGCTTCACGCGAATTTACCAACACCTGCCCCAAGCCTATGGCTGACATTAATCGATGCTACGAAATCCTCGAAATTGAGCCGGGAACTTCCCTAGAAGAAATTAAGCGCGCTTACAGGGATTTAGCGTTTGTGTGGCATCCCGATCGATTTGCCCACAACGATCGCCTGCAACAAAAAGCTCACCAAAGATTAACAGAAATTAATGAAGCTTACCAGGAGTTGGTGTTGTTTCTGAGTCAGCCTGAATCGAGGTCGATCGAACAACAGTTTCAGCAGCCACCACCGCCTGCGCCGGAAAAACCCCTGAGAAGGCGTTCTGCAAAATCAGCCGCCAGGCCTGGTCAAGAGCGCCGTCAAACCCGCCCAAAAGCCGCCTCCAAAAAATTTCTCACTCAAAAAAACTCTTCAAGAAAGAAACGATTTACCACTCACAGTCGCCCAGGGTGGCGGGGCACAAAGCAACCAGGGCGAAGCGTTGCGAGGAAAGCAGGGCGATCTCAAAACTATCGAAAGCTTACTTCGAGAAGGAAAACAGAATTTTCAACTCAATACTCAAAACCACGAATCCCGCCGAGGGAAGTGCGCCCATCTCAACAGTATTCAAGCTTCCCTTGGTGGCCGCTGGCAATCGCCGTGGTGAGTTACGCTTTGACCGGTTGGATTTTGACGAAATCAGCCGCCCCGCTGTGGATGTGGGCTTTAATCTGCGGTGCAGATTGGCTGTGGGCCGCGATTTTGCTGGCGGAGGGTTCGGCAACGCCTAGAGTGTGGCTGGCGGCGTTAGTTTTGGCTGGGGCGGTGGGGGGGTCGATCGCTGGTTTTCAGGCGGGAGGAATGGTCACAGGGGCTGCTTGGGCCGCAGTTGGGGCTGGTTTGGGGGCGATCGCCAGTTCCGAGGCCGAGTCGCGGGCTGTGGCTGTTGTCTTGGCTGTAGGGGGAGTGGTGGCAGTGGTGGGATTGATGGCGGGAACGGTTTCTGGGAATTGGGTTAAGGCGTTGGTGACTGCCGCGTGTTGGGCGATTGTCGGCTTGACGTGCGGGCTGGTGGCGGAAGTAGGTGTGCATTCTGGCGGCCCCGTCGGGCTCCGAGGTGCGATCGGGCTGGGGATTGGGGCGTGGGCGGGGGTTTTTGCTGGGGCGGGTTCGGGGGAGATCGTCGAAGCCTTGGCTATCGCCGGATCTAAGACTGTTTATGGGGCTTGGGCTGCGATCGGCATTATTGCTGGAGTTGTGGCGCGGATGGTAGCTGCTGAAAGGTTGATCCACAACGGCAACGGGCTTTATACGGTTATCCTGTTGGTGGCTACTTCCGGTTTTGGGCTGTGGCTGGGAAGCTGGTTGGGCGATCGTATCTTTTAAATCAGTTAACAGTCAACAGTTAACAGTCAACAGTTAACAGTTAACTGTCATGAGGATTGCAACCGGAATTGATGTAAATCCCAGCACTTATCGCTTTTCAGCAGCGCTTCAAACTCAGCGCTTGGCAAAGCTGGGCTGAAAAGATGGCCTTGAATTTCGTCGCATTCGTACTCGCACAAAAAATCAAGTTCTTGCTTATTTTCTACCCCCTCAGCCACCACCGTCATGTTCATGCAGTGTGCCATTTGAATAATCGCTATTGTGATCGCTGCATTTTGGCGATCGTCTGCAATATCGCGAATAAAACTCTTGTCAATTTTGATCGCATCAAATGGAAAGCGTTTTGGATAACTCAAAGAAGAATATCCCATTCCAAAATCATCAATTGCTATCCTAATCCCCTGCTCTTTCCACACCGTAAAAGCTTTAGCTGCTGCAATTTCGTCTTGCAAAACCAGACTTTCCGTCAGTTCTAATTCCAAACACTTGGGATCGAGAGCGGTTTCTGTTAATATCTCCCTGACTCTTTCCGTGAAATTTTTGCGCTCGAATTGACGGGCTGACACGTTAACTGCGACTCGCAGGGGCGGTAAACCTGCTATTTGCCATGTTTTAGTTTGCCTGCAAGCAGTCTCTAATACCCATTCACCCAACGGCGCAATCAAGCCCATCTCTTCAGCCATTGGAATAAATTCCCCCGGAGAAACTCGCCCCCGTTCAGGATGATTCCAGCGCACCAAAGCTTCAGCACCAATGATTTTACCTGTTTTAATTGCTATTTTAGGCTGATAGTAAATTTCAAATTCTGAGCTTTTTAACGCATGGCGCAGGGAAGTTTCTTGAAGAATTGTATTGATGAAATAATTAGCATTTGTGGGATTATAAAAATGATAATTATTGCCGCCTTTCTGCTGAGATTCATACATTGCTATATAAGCATTTTTCAGCATTTCATCTCCGTCGGTGCCGTCTCCGGGATACAAGCAGATCCCGATACTAGCAGTGACATAGACTTCGCAATCTTTGACAATCATAGATTGGGATACAATATCTAAAATGTTTTGAGCAATTTTAGCCACATCCTGTTTTTCGGCCACTGGTTTAAGAATCAGCGCGAATTCTGCCGCTTCCAAACGAGCAACAATATTAATGTTTTCCATGCAGTTAGTTAGCCGCTGGGCGATGGTGCAAAGCACTGAGTCGCCGATATCGTGTCCCCAGGTAGTGTTAATGCGGTTGATTTTATCTAAGCTAAGCGTGATAACTGGAACGACTCCTGACAATTCTTTTTGACCCTCTAATACTCGACTTAACTTTTCTCGCAAAAATGAACGATTCGGCAGGTTTGTCAAGCTGTCATACTGATGTCGGTAGAGTGCCAGTTGAATAGTTGTATGCAAGTTTTTTTCTTCAAATGGCTTGACAATATAGCCAAACGGTTTTGTACTATTGACTCGTCGCAAAGTAGTTTCATCGGCATAGGCTGTCAGATAAACTACCGGGATTTGAAATCGCAAGCGAATTTCTTCCGCTGCTGTAATGCCGTCGATTTCTCCTTGGAGGTTAACATCCATTAAAACTAAATCCGGGCGCAACTTGGCGGCCGATTCAATCGCTTCTTCTCCCGAATATACCATCCCAGTTATTCTATATCCTAGAGATATCAAACTGTCGGAAATGTCTTCCGCAATGATGCTCTCGTCTTCAACTATCAGAATTTTTTTGTTGGACACTAAATTTTCTCCTTAGAGTGCAATTTGGGCTGATAAAAGGTTATTCTAAAAGTCGTGCCAGCAGTTTCCAACAGTTCTATTCCCCCCCGGATTTGCTTGACTAAAGACCCCACAAGTCGCAAACCCAATGTTCGGGCTGTGCGATAATCTAAGTCTTGAGGAAAACCAATTCCGTTGTCACTCACGGTTAGCACGCAAAATCTGTTATTATCTAAAGTGAAATCTATGTTAATTTTACCTTTAAGTTGTCCTTTAAAGGCATATTTGAGGGCGTTTGTCACAAGCTCGTTGATAATTAACCCGCAAGGAACTGCCGTATCAATATTGAGAGAACACGGCGCAATATTTGTTTGCAAGTTGACGCCTTCTGCATGATTTTCATAAGCTTGGAATAAATTGTGGGCGAGATTTTGGATGTATTCAGCAAAGTCAATGTTTGACAAGTCTTTGGATTGATACAATTGTTCGTGAACCAGGGCCATTGATCTGACTCGGTTTTGACTTTCTTTTAACATTTCACTAACGCGGCTGTCTTGAATGTAGCGAGACTGAAGTTTCAGCAGGCTAGAAATAACTTGGAGGTTGTTTTTGACGCGGTGGTGAATTTCTTGGAGAAGGACTTCTTTTTCGGCGAGGGAGGCTTTGATTTGATCCTCATCCCGTTTGCGGTCTGTAATGTCGCGTACTACAGCTTGGAGAAATTTTTGTCCGTTAATTTCCATTGCGTTTAACAGAACTTCGGCAGAAAATTCTGAACCGTCGAGTCGTTGGTGTACCCAGTCAAATCGACAGCTACCTATGAGCATTGCTATGTTCATTTTCTGTGCAGCTAAACTGGCTGAATCTTGTCCGTTAGGCTGAAATGGCGGGGAAAATTCCCTCGGATGCTTGCCGTAAAATTCTTGTTTGTTGCTACAGCCAAATATTTTTAAGGTGGCGGGGTTGCAGTCAAAAAACTCATGTTCGTCAAGCAACATTACTGCGTCGCTGGTGGCTTCATAAAGGCTGCGAAATTTGTGTTCTGATTCTTGCAACGAGCAGATCAATTGGTTTTTGAGAGCTTCCGCACGCTTGCGATCGGTAATGTCTATTCCTACAGAAACTGCTGCGGTTCCCTGATGATATTTCTGAGCTACTATCAAATAGTTGCGGACGAAACCGTTAATTTCTATTTCTATTTCTTGGCAGGTTTGCTGAGATGAACTGTTAAAAAAAATTCGGATCAGTTCTCCGAAAGTCGAGCCTTTGTCGAGAAAGTTGATTTCTTGACCGACAAAGCTTTCAGGAGACAGGTTGAATGAGGTTGCTAAGTGCTGGTTGACTCCGATATACCGCAAATCGGAACTGATCCAAGAAATCAGTCCGGGTACGGCATCCAAAACGGCGCGAAGTTGGTCTGTAGCTTCTTTGAGTGCTTCTTCCGATCGCTTGCGATCGCTAATATCTGTCGCCGTTCCGCACAACCCTAAAATAGCGCCGTTTTCAGCTTGGTTGACGATGCTGTTGACGCGCAGGTGGACGGGAGTACCGTCTTTGCGAAGGTGCACTGTTTCGTAAGGAGAATTAGCGCTTTGTGGCTGAATTTTGGTTCTCGCTAAAAGTTGGGCAAATATTTCTCTTGGTCTATTTTCTTGACCGGGAACTAAAAAATCGGTGAAGCGCCGTCCGATCATTTCTGGCGGTTCGTAACCGTAGATGCGTTTGGCGGCGGAATTGACAAAAGTCAAGAGGCCTTCAATATCGATCGACCAAATCAATTCTTGGGAGGTTTCTACGAGGTTGCGGTACTTTTTTTCGCTTTCGGCAAGTGCTGCATTGAAGACTGCCGTTTGCTGCTGAAGTCTGTCTTCTAATTCTTGATTTGCCGTTTTCAGACTGGCGATGGACTGCTCGCGCTCGGTAATTTCAGTAGAAACACCGACGGCGCCGACAACTTCGCCGTTTCCATCTCGCAGGGCTGCCGATCGAATTTCGTGAATACAATGCCCCTGTCGGGCATTCCAATTGCGATCGTTTCCTGCTAATACCTCGGCAATATTTTCTAAGATATCTGGCTGGCTGCTGTAAACTTCAAAAATCGATCGCCCGACAGTTGCACCTGGTTTGAGTCCCAAATTTTCTAATCCTTTCCCCGCTGCCAGAGTTAACTTGCCTTCTCTGTCTGTTGCCCACAGGAAAATTGGGGCACAACTGACAGCGGCGTGAAGGGTTTCGTTGGCAAGTTTTAGCCGATCGATTTCTGCGTGAAGCCGATCGCGCGTGCTGTTTAATTCTACCGTTAGTCGATCGGCTTTTTGCTGCCAACTGGCAGCCGTATCGCACATTTCTACGAGATTGCGGGAACGACAGATGGATTGGTTGCAGTGTGACATGGTTACTCTAGGGCGCACTGTATATTTAACCCCAGCCTATCTTTTAAGCATAAACTTTTTAAGTCAAATATTACAATTAGCAGGAATACTCATCCAACCAAGATGCGATATATTAAAGCTAGTTTAAAGGATTCAGAAAATGCTCCTTGCTCAGGCTTTCTGGCAACAGTTCACAAATTGATAATAAGCTGAATAATGCCTGTAACTCAGTATTCTTACGGTAACTATTTGTAGTATTGCAAAAATAAATTCCGCAATTCTCGGCTTGCACAATAACTGGGATTGTAAATTTATTATATTTGTTTGCGTAGATTCACGCACCGAGGAATCTGGAATCTGGAATTTAGAAATATAGCCAGCGCGCCCGACCGTTAGGACGCGCTTAGGATCGCGAATTAAATAACTTACAATTTTAATTGTTATTGTGGGATGGGCGGGACGCCCATCCCACAAACTTGTGGAAGTTATTTAATTCTCATTCCTTAATTGCACTTGTCCCATGCGTATCGCCTCTGCCTTCTTCCTTCTTCTTTCTGCCTTCTTCCTTTTTCCCTCTTCCCTCTTTCTTCCATGCGCTACATAATCCGTTGCCGAACTTCCTTCAATTAATTCCCCAAATTTTGACAGTTTTGTCGATACTGCCACTGATAATAGTTTCACCATCGCTGCTAAAAGTAAGACAAGTAACAGAGTTTTGATGTCCGCTGAGAGTATGAATATGTTCGCCGGTACTGGCATTCCAAAATTTGATATTACCATCGGCACTAGCACTGACAACAGTGAGTCCGTCGGGACTAAAGGCGATCGCATTTATCGAGTTAAAATGCCCGGCCAAAGTGATTGAAGTATCTGGATTCGATAGCTGCCGCAGTTGAATGTTTCTGTCCCAGCCGCCAGTAGCCAAAGTCTGCCCGTCTGGGCTGAAAGCCAGACAATTCGCGTAACCTTTAATTGTTTGAAAGCATTCTCTGCTGCGGAGGTTCCACAGTTTAATTGTACCGTCAGAACTGCTGCTAGCGAGAGTTTGTGCGATCGGGCTAAAAGCAAGACTAACAATTCCTGCTTTATGAGCTCCCCAAGTTAAAAGATTGCCAAAAGTACAGATTAACTTTCCCGTCTCTAAATTCCAAATTTTGATTGTAGTATCTGCCGAACCGCTGGCGATAACTTGACTGTCGGGACTGATGACAATTGCGCTAATTTCCGCTTCATGTCCGAGGGAAGTATGCCGCAATTCTCCTCCTTGCCAAATTTCAATCGCACGATGTTTCGGAGTATTTCTGCTTCTCACAAAAACTTCGCTTTCTTGGCAAAGGACAAAAGTTTCTTGAGCGCGGGGATACTTGTCAACAGTATAGAGTATTTCTCCTGTATCTACATCGCAAATTCTAATTATTTTGCCGTGCAAACTCGCCGTGCGATCACCTCCGGGACTAATCGCAACATTTGTCCCAGTTTTGACAGTGCGGATACAGTCAAAAAGCTTGTAAGGCACGAAGTCTTTTAAAGCTTGGCGGACTAGAGGTTCTGTCCTCGATCGCAAAATTAAATAAGCAACTCGCTGCACTTCTGCTGCGGGGTCAAGCAGCGCCTCAATTGCTAAATCTAAACCAGCGCCTCCGTATTTAGGAGCATCTTTAACAGCGGCAATCCGCGACTCAATACTAGGACTGGTGAAGCGCTGCTTGACCCCGGCGATGCCTCCCAAAACAGCGGCGGCGATCGGGATTTGACTTTGGCCGCCGAGGACGGCATCATATTCTCTGGGTTGATTAGAATTGTCGGGCATCATAGGATTTTAGATTTTAGATTTTGGATTTTAGATTTGAAGAATTGGAGGATTGAAGAAAGCGAACTCACGGATCAATCGGGGGAATTGTTGTCGGATATATCGTATTGTTTAGGTTGCTTACAATTATCGGCTATCATACGATTTTAGATTTTAGATTGAAGAATTGGAGGATTGAAAAAAGCGAACTCACGGATAAATCGGGGGAATTGTTATCGGCTACTATGTTTTTAATTTCTGCACAGATGAATCCGGGGGCTTGTAACCGGGCTGCTTTCGCTGACGCTAAAACCCGGTTTAAGCTCGCAACTTATAACTTATTGACTGTTGCAGTTTATAGTATTATAATCAAATTAGCGTTTCACACAAAAATCCGAAAGTGATATGTCACACTTCACAACTATCAAGGTTCAGATCAAGAACGGCGAACTGCTGCATCAAGTGTTGGAAGAGTTGGGTTATCAAGTAGAGTCCAATGTGCAGGTACGGGGTTATCGGGGTGACAAAACTAATGGCGAGTACGTGATTCGGCAATCTAATGGTTACGATTTGGGTTTTCGTCGCAGCGGAGAGGATTACGAATTGGTGGCGGATTTTTGGGGCGCTCGAATTAATCAGCAGGAATTTGTCAATTCAATCAGTCAAAAATACGCGCGGAAAAGTTTGATGGCGGCGGTGCAGTCAGAGGGTTTTCATGTTGAAGAAGAGGAAACTTTGGCAGATGGAACGCTGAGAGTTGTAGTGGGTAGATGGGTTTAATAATTGGGCTTGTTGAACTCGTTTTTATGGACTCAGGACTTACGCAGAATCGGGTTAAAATTAGATTTTTTCGTAAGTCCTAGTACCAATAGGAGAATCACTATGAAATTCGATCGCCCTGAACAACAAATTCAACAAAGTTGGGAGGCTAATGCTGACGCATGGATACAGGCGATCCAATACAACACAATCGAAAGTCGCCGCGCAGCAACCGACGAGGCTATTCTGCAAGCTGTGCTGCGCTATAAGCCTCGGCGAGTTTTGGATGTCGGATGCGGTGAAGGTTGGCTGACGCGCGCCCTAGCAAAGCGCGGTGTTGAGGTTGTCGGAGTTGATGGTTGCGCTGTTTTGGTCGATCGAGCTTGTGAGAAAGGAGGCGGTTGCTTTCGGGCGATCGGCTACGATGAGATTATTGCCGATCCAGCGATACTCGGTCAACCATACGATGGAATTGTCTGTAATTTCTCGCTACTGGGTGAGGAAATTGGAGATTTATTGCGATCGTTACGCAAAGCAATAGTCTCAGACGGACATCTGTTTATCCAGACAGTTCATCCATTCACAGCGTGTCAGGAACAGCCCTATGTTGATGGATGGAAAACCGAGACTTTCGACAACTTCGGCGGAGCTTTTCGAGAGCCGATGCCGTGGTATTTTCGCACAGTTAGTTCGTGGTTTCAACAAGTGTCGGAATCTGGCTGGAGGGTATGTGAATTCAAGGAGCCGACACATCCACAGACGCAGATTCCTCTTTCCATGCTGCTGATTTGTCAGTCACTCGGCGATTGAAATCTTGTCAAACGGACTCCGAGAACAGGGGTAATGAAGAGGGAATTTTGTATAATGCGATCGACGCGATCTAATTATACCAAACTGGTAAACTAATTTTAGGAAAAAAAGATAGTTACCCATGAACATTACAGAACTCAAGACTGCTGTAACGGAACTTTCACAAAATGAGCTCGCAGAGTTTCTCGAAGGGCTTGATGAGTTCCAAGAAGCACTTTGGGATAAGCAAATTGAAGAGGATATGAAAGCAGGCAAATTTGACGCCTTGATTCGACAAGCCGAACAAGCATTTAGTGAAGGAAAGTGTAAGGAAATTTAAAGCATTCTGCATGGAACCTAGTCAGTTACTACCCCCCCAAATCATTACGATTTACAAAGCACCTCAAAAAGGCAAAGGTCAGAAATTACTGAAAGAGGGATTTCAAACCGTCGATTTTCCCTACAATCCTCCTTATGTCGATGGAAATTGCTATTTTGCCGGCCCCCAAGATCGAAGTATTGCAGAAGAGTATAATCAAAGCTATAAAGAAGGGATACTGGAGGTTTCAATTGATAAGTCAAGTTATGAGCAGTATTTCAAGTCGCTGGAATATCGCTATGATGAGAAAGACGGTTACGAGCGAATTGAGGTAATTGTACCTCAACGCTTGTTTGCCATACTCAACCAATTTCCACGAGTCCTCAAACCACATTGAATATTATGGATAGTCAAAGCTGGGAACAAATTAAGTTAAAGTACAGATTGGGGCAATTTTTGCTTGGTAAAGTTGAATATCATGCTCCATTTGGAGTGTTTGTTAATATTGGTGAAGATGCTGTCAAAGGTTTGATTAAAATTCCAGACTTTTTGGATAACGGAGAGATGAGTGAAGAGATGTATCCTGAAATCGGTAGTGCGATCGGTGCAATTGTTGTCGGATATAATGATGCTAATTGTCGTGAAGTGTATCTGAATGCGAAGCCTAGTGTTTTGCATGAAATTCTCGTGCCACTGAGAAGTCGTCCGGTGATGGTGTGAAATAATTAGGTATGCTAAGATCGCAAAATCCCAATTTTCCCGATCGCTGGTTTCAAAGATCGATCGACGCGATATAATTGAAGCAAACGAGTAAATCAATACTATGAGCATTACTCTGACGAAAACCCAAGAACTATTCATCCAAACTAAACTGCAAACTGGTAAATATGGCTCTGCTGAAGAAGTGCTGGAAGTTGCCTTGCGATTGTTAGATGAATACGATCGCGCCGATCGCCAGTGGCTCGATGCTGTACGAGTTAAGATAGATGCTGCTGTTGCCATGTCCGAACATACTCCACCGATTGATGGCGAAACTTTTATTGCAGGGATTTGCGATCGTTTCCGGCAAGTACGCGAGAGTAAACAAGGCTATACTAATTGAAATGCTTGTATGATAGTTGCATTCAATTCCTGCATTTGCTGACTTCCTAACTCGCCCAATCGTCTCAGTATTAATCTCTGTTCAAGACTGACAATCCGAGTCACTCTAACTTTAGAAGATACTTTTAATCCCGTGCTGGGAAATTCGGGATCTGAAGCATTTAAAGCAAATTCATCTAAACTTAGGCTAGTGACATTTTGCGAAGAAATGAAGCAGATCGTAATTTCATCTATGGTTGAACTTGCCCACAGCACTAAAGCCGGACGTAACTTTTTCTGACTCAAATCTGTAAAGGGAAATTCAGCTAAAACAATATCTCCTTTTTTTAGCTTCACTAAATTGGCTCTCCATCTTCAAGGGTGTAAATATCAGGTTCGTCGTGCAGGAATTGAAATGCTCGTCCGCTTTGGGCTAACTGGGCTATTTCCGCAGTAGAAGGATAGGGGATGTTACTAAATAGTTTTGCTTTGATTAGCAATTGCTCTTCTTCTGAGAGTGTCTGGATGATTTGTACCAACGATTCAATGAGTTTTGTGTTCATAGCTGAAAAAATCTGGGGATATTTTATCTTACTTCAACAAGGCAACCTTCGATCGCGACCTAGAGATTTTGCAGCAATTCCTCAAAAGTTTCTCCCTCTGTTGCACAGCCAGGAATAGCAGGAACTTCTGCCCAGTATCCGCCTTATTCTGCTTCGTGAATAATAATTTTGATTTTCAATTGATTCTCCTAATTTCTTTTCAAAACTTACCTTTTCATTACTGTAGGAGACTTTACTCCTCCAAGTCCACCTGTTTAACCTGCTCTAAAGGTATATCTAGCGCTTCTGCAATTTGTTCGTCGCTCAAGCCAAACTGCCGTAATTTATCAATTGTTTCAATCTTAGTTTGATTTTTGGTTTTCTGCTGCGAGTCGGGATTTTTAGGCTGACTTTTATCGGGCGTAGGAGTAGAGGGTTCAGGGCAATTATTTATGCAGCCAATACCAATAAGATTTTTATTAATAGTGTTTTTATTGCCAAAACTTATATTCAGATTTATATGCCTTTCTAACACGGATTCAAGATTACTTTTTTTTACTTGTTCGCCAAACACTTCAGATAACATTTGTAAAAGTTCGTGACTAGCCTTTTTAACGTGCTGGGAGCTATAACCATAAGTTTCTGCAACGTCAGCATATTTTTGACGATTCAGTATTCCCGAAATAATTTTTCGCTGCAAGTTATTTAGACGTTTACCTGTGTTGGTATAGACAGCTTCATCGACAAATTGCAATATCTGAGGACTGTCCATAGGTGGGATGGTGGGATAATTTTAGTTACTATAGCAAACTTTTTCCAACTTTTTCCAACTTTTTTGCTTTGTATACCAGTTGTCGAGCGCCCTTCTAGGAATATCCAACTTTTCCCCACTTTTTTGGCTGTTCAGTTTGATTATTTCGATCTAGCATAGAAAAAAATAAACCTAAGCTTGAATTTGCAAAGCTCAAAAGCTTTGTGAGGTAATTTAAATCCAAAAAAGGTGATTGGTTATCATTATGGCAGCATCCAACAAAAGACAAGCGAGAGAACAAGCACGCTCGGCTATCAATAAATGGGCTTTGGGATTTGCAAGTGTGGCTTGGATTCCAGGTTCTCATTATCTAATGACTGGAGGCGATGTAACAATGGTTATTCAAGTCGGGTCAATTTTTGATGTTGATATGGATAAAACTCAAGCTGGGGCAGTGTTTGCTACAATTGCGGCTCCACTCATTGGCAGTAAACTTGCACACTCAGTCCTTGATTTTGTTCCAGTCTTCGGATGGGCAGCAAAATCAGTGGTAGCTGGTGGAGTTACAAAAGCTGTTGGTGAAGCACTCATTGCGTACTTTAATGATTGCTCAAATCTTTCCGAATAAAACACTACTGAACATCATACCGCCTGCATCGCTACCTTGAGTCGGCAGTATTTTTATGAGACTCCCTTAGAAGTTGCAATTACTACGTTAACCTGCTACCGTTAACATAGACGCATCGTAGGAAAACAACCGATCGCACTAACAGAATTACTCTCTATCATTAGACAACTTTCTGCGATCGAGAAACGAGAGTTAATCCGCATTCTAATGGCCCAAGAGGATATCAGTGATGAACAGGTGTGGAATGCTAAATTTGAAGCTACAACACACGCTCAGTGGGATAGTCTAGCTGAGATAGTACGTCAGGAAATCGCTGCTGGCGATATTACCCCTCTAACTGAAATTTTCCCTCAAAGTCATATCGACCTTCTGATACAATTAAGACAGCGAACGTTGAGGTTGCCATGACATTAGTAGTTGTAGCTGAACCTGCACCCCTGCAAACTAATGCTGACGGCGTAGTGCGAGTCGGTAACACTCGCGTGACTTTAGATACCGTGATTGCAGTGTTTAAGCAGGGAACAACCGCGGAGGAAATCGTTTATCGTTATCCGTCGTTGAGATTAGCTGACGTGTATGCCACCATCGCTTTTTACCTCAATCACCAGCAGGAAGTCGAAACGTATTTGCAGCAAAGACAGCAACAAGCACAAGAGATTCGCAAAATGAATGAGGCAAGGTTTGATCCGCAGGGATTGCGTGACAGATTGCTGGCCCGCAAGGCAGAGAAATCGGCATGAAATTCCTAGCTGATGAAAACTTTGACAATACAATTGTTAGAGGTTTGATGCGTCGCAAATCAGACATTGACATTGTTCGCGTCCAAGACGTTGGCTTATCCGGTGAAGATGACCCAACAGTGCTGGAATGGGCGGCGGAAGAAGATCGGATATTACTAACCCATGATGTTGCTACGATTACCCGCTATGCCTATGAACGTATGGCGGCAGGTAAGTCAATGCCAGGAGTTTTTGAAATTACCTTCGATGCACCCATTGGTCGAGTTATTGAGGATATTCTAATCCTTCTGGAGTGCAGTCTTGAGGGAGAATTGGCAGGACAAATTCAGTATCTTCCTTTATGATGAGTTGCAACCGTTTAATTTAGCTTTGCCGCACTAAAAGCCCGATCGCCCTTTCTCAAAAAACCCTACCTCAAAAACAACTTATAAGCCGGATTTTGACTCTCATCCCCATACTGATAGCCCAGCGTATCCAAAAAAGCCTGCCATTCCTGCATCTCATCGGGCGGCACCTGAATTCCCACCACAATTCGCCCGTAATCTGCGCCGTTATTTCGATAGTGAAAAACACTGATATTCCAGTTAGGACTCATCGAACCGACAAACTTCATCAACGCACCCGGACGTTCGGGAAATTCAAAGCGATAAAACAATTCATGATTGGCCAGCATCGAACGCCCGCCCACCATATGCCGCACGTGCAATTTCGTTAATTCATCATCAGTTAAATCCAAAGTCTTGAAGCCACAATCTTCAAAACTTGCGGCTATCTTCACCGCATCGGCACGGTTTTCAATTTGCACGCCGATAAAAATATGTGCTTCTTTTTCATCCGCAATTCGATAGCTAAATTCAGTTAAATTGCGTTTGCCCAGACATTCGCAAAACCTGCGGAGACTGCCAGCTTGTTCGGGAATTGTGACTGCAAAAATGGCTTCGCGGTGTTCGCCAAACTCGGCTCTTTCTGCTACAAAACGCAGGCGATCGAAATTCATGTTCGCGCCGCAAGCAACAGCAATTAATGTTTCTCCTGCGATTTGTTCGCGTTCGACGTAAGCTTTCGCACCTGCGATCGCCAAAGCGCCTGCAGGTTCTAAGATCGATCGCGTATCTTCAAAAACATCCTTAATCGCCGCGCAAACATCATCCGTATGCACCAAAATAATCTCATCCACATACTCCTGACACAACCGAAAAGTTTCCTCCCCCACTTCCCGCACAGCAACGCCGTCAGCAAATAAACCCACCTGCGACAAACGCACCCGTTTACCCGCTTTCAGCGATTGATTCATTGCATCGGAATCCACTGGTTCGACGCCAATAATCTTAATTTCCGGCCGCAACCGCTTGACATAAGCCCCAATTCCCGAAATCAATCCACCGCCCCCAATTGCCACAAAAATCGCGTGAATTGGTTTTTGATGTTGCCGCAGAATTTCCATGCCGATCGTACCCTGTCCAGCAATTACGTAGGGATCATCAAAAGGGTGAATAAAAGTCATACCTTTTTCGCCCTCTAATTGACGCGCAAAAGCGTAAGCATCATCGTAGGTATCCCCATGCAAGACTACCTCTCCACCACGGGCTATCACCGCATTTACCTTCACCTGCGGCGTCGTTACGGGCATGACTATGATCGCGCGAGTTCCTAGGTGGCGGGCGGCGAGGGCGACTCCTTGGGCGTGGTTGCCGGCGGAAGCTGCAATGACACCTTGTGCTAGCAAATCCGGCGACAGTTGCGCCATTTTGTTGTACGCACCTCGCAGTTTGAAGGAAAACACCGACTGCATATCCTCTCGCTTCAGCAAAAGTTTATTGTTGAGCCGTGCTGATAGATTGGGGGCTACTTCGAGGGGTGTTTCTTGAGCAACATCGTAGACGCGGGCGGTGAGGATTTGTACTAGGTAATCGCAAAGCATGGGGTTAGCAGGTTGGTTGATGCCGGATGGTGGGATAATTGTAGGGCACTTGTGTTAGTATTTTGCGGGGAATTGGCGATCGAATAGCTGCAAGCTTCACTAACGGGCGATTCCCTGCGGGATAGCTTCGCTTCACGGAAGTTATCAATGATAACTTTTCCGTTTGGGAAAATACTGAAAACGCGCGATCGAACTTATTTCGTCGAGTCAGCGGGGAAGTTGAGTCGCACTCAGGTGGAGTACGATTACAATAAAAGCAGCGTTAGATAGCAAAAGCGCGAAAATATATAAAACATACAATCAGGGTATGGAATTTGAATGGGACGAAATCAAAGCAGCTATCAATCTCAACAAACACGGTGTAAATTTTGAAGAAGCAAAGACAGTTTTCTACAATCCGCTTGCCGTAATTTTTGATGATGAAAAACATTCACAAAATGAGCGCCGTGAAATTATCATCGGTCACTCTCAAAACAATCAGTTGCTGCTAGTCAGCTATACTGAACGTGCAAATACAATCCGTATCATTAGTGCCCGTATAGCCACTAGAAAGGAGCGTGAAGACTATGAAGAAAACGCCTTTTAATGAATCTTCAAACTCGGAAGATGACCTTTTGTCAGAGTACCGCTTCGACTACAAAAAAGCCAAACCCAACCGTTTTGCAAATCGTAGTGGAAAGCAACAAATGACAGTCGTTGTTTTGGATGAGGATATTGCCCGGATTTTCTCAACACCAGAGGCAGTCAACAAGGTGCTTCGGGCACTGATTGAAGCGATGCCTCAAGCAAGTAGTGGGGATACAGTTTAAAGTCCTAAAATACGGTAATGTTTGGGAACTGCACCCGCTGGTAGTGAGAACAGAATTTCGGGGACAAGGAATTGGTCGATCGCTCGTAGCTGATTTAGCAACAGAAGCTAAAAACCGGGGAGGGATCGTGCTGTGGGTAGGTACAGACGACGAAGACAATCAAACAACTCTTTCAGGCATCGATCTTTATCCTAACGTTTGGGAACACATCGCCAAAATTAGAAATTTGCGCGGTCATCCCTACGAATTTTATCAAAAAATGGGTTTTGCGATCGTGGGAGTGATGCCCGACGCGAACGGAATTGGCAAGCCAGATATTTTCATGGCAAAGCGGTTGTAAAGTTTAATGTTGGTTCTAAATTTACTGACAGGTGGCTTGCCAATTCAACACTTAGCAAAATTAGTTGTTGAAAGTTTTCCAGAAAATCGGTCTAATCGGGACGTGCGAACCCCGTTCGAGGGTCGCTAATAAACAAACCCAGAACTAACGAATCCATCACCGTATCCCAGACAGGAGTCAAACGTTCAGCATCGTCAACCCAGTAATCAAAAGTAATCAAACACTGAACATTAGAACCCAACCCAATACAGATTCGCGAATAAGCTTCCCGCTGTTCTGGAGGGTCGATAAACTTAAATTCCGTCCAAACAACGCGGGCAGTTTGCCGCTTCAATTGGATAATTTCCCCAAAAGCGATCGGATTTCGCGTCTCATCTTCAACCACCTTCTGTAATAGCGGCACCAGCGGAAAATCTGCCCAGTTACCAGGTGGTAGCAAATTAAACGAAACCTCCAAACGACAATCATCATCCGGCGGCTTTTTATCCGTAAATCGGAACGACTTAGTATCCGGTTCAAAATGCCAATCTTCCGGCACATCAAAGCGGACTGCACCTCTTCCTGCTACAAAAATTCGAGTTCCAGGCTTTGACTTCCAATTGTGGTCTTCTTTGAGTTCTAGGGTTTCCTTGAGCCATTCTTGCTTTTTGCGCTTAGACATAAACAGAACACCAAATTACTGCTAATGTGTAGTTTTAGACCTTGCAAACACATTTTAACTCTATTTTGCTCGCCGTTTGCTCAAATATAACAATCATTACAAAAATTATGAATCCCTCTCTTCTCTATTCCTCTGTGTTCTCTGCGCCTCTGCGGTAAAAAAGAATTCCTTTCACAATTGGCTAACTTTTATTTTTCACTCTTCGGAATCACATACCTAATTCCCCCTTTATTCCCAGCCGCATCGCCCTTGTAACGCGGGATAACATGAATAGCAGCGTGACTGCGACTTTGACCAGCCTGTTTATTAATATTGATTCCCACATTAAAACCGTCTGGCTGAAACTCTTTACTTAACATCTCTTGTACCTTGTTAGCCATAAACCAGCAAGCCGATTGCTCTCGAAACGGCAGTTCAAAATAATTGGCGACATGACGTTTTGGGATGATTAAAACATGACCTTTGCTGGCTGGATAACCGTCAAACATCGCATAAGCTGTTGCTGATTCAGTTAGCAAAATTAGGTTTTTGTAAGGATTGCAAAATATGCAGTTATTAGTAGAATTTCTTTGGTGATTGTAATGCACGTATTTGTAAATTTCGCAATACTCATCTAGGTGAACTGGCTTAAATGGAAGTTTGACAATGCACTGATATGTAGGTTTTTTGTGAACATAATGTTCTCGAAAGCCTTCTTTTTTGATATCCCTTCTCACCGCAAAATACGCATTCCCTCCCGGTTTCAACAGGTGCGACACTTCCATCAGGACATTAGCTTGTTCTTCAGGAAACAAAACATTCAAAACATAAAAGCAAATGATTGTGTCGAATTTATCTTTGGGTAATTCCGGGAAATAATAAGGGTCATAACCCGCAATATCTAAGCCTTTTTGCTGCAACAATCTCACATCGCTGCCGAAGCCGCACCCAAAATCTAAGATTTTCCCTTGCAGCAAGTTTTTATCTAATAAAAATCTGGCTGGAAATGACAGATAAATTCTTTCGATTGCCGTCAGGTGGCTGAATTTATTTTGTTGCTTTTTCATGGCGGCATAAATTTGATTTTAATCGATATTTTTCAGTCCGCGCACCATCCGGACGAGAGTTTGTGTAGTACCGATTTCAAGATCCGAATGTTATCTAAAATTTTATCATTATTGCAGTTTGGCGATCGCCCCTTTTTCCACCAACACCTTACCAGTCACCAAATCCCGCACCGTCGCCAACAAAACCCGCCTCTCATCCACCTCAAAACTCACCGAAACCCTGTCAATTCCCAATACCCCAGGCGGATCCAAATGCGCCACACAAACCTGCTGGTGGTGGCTTTCCAGAGAGCGAAAATCCGTCTGTTTGTTGAGCCAACTGCTCGTCATTTGCCCTTTTTCGTTAAAAATAACCTCCGCTTGCGATACCTCCGCAACTTCGCCAATATCTAACCGAATTTCCCTTTGTCCTTCAATAGCCACTTGCAGCGTCAACTCTTCATAACTTTGACAGGGATACTTCATTTCCTTGCTAAATATCGGCGAATAAGCATAAGCTTTAGCATAAGGTTCCCAGAGGCGAATTGCATAGCTGTGGCGCAAATAATCGTCAACACTCGCTAATTGTGTCAAGGCTAAAGCACCGTGCGCCACAGCTTCAAAAGGCTTGTCTCTTTGGACTTTTTGCCGCCCAAAATACGAAACCACTAAATTAGATACAGCCGGGATTAAAGAAGTTCCTCCTACCAGCAAAACCTGTTCGATATCTGCTTTGCCGATACCTTTTCCCAGTGCAATACTCAGCACTTCATCTAAAGCTTCCCGCAACTGTTCTAACAACTGCCTAGATTCCAGAATTTCCTCAAGCTTGTCTCGGTTTAGCTGCAAGTCGTAAGACATAAAATTTTCATCGTCAAACCAGCTTTCCTTCGCCTCATTAACTTGAGAAACTTGAATTTTTAATTTTTCCGCTATTTCTAATAAATTTTGCCAGCCAACGGGGCCGACTTCTGCCCGCGACGAACCAATTTGCCGCAAATAATCTTCGACAATCCAGATGTCAATATCTTCGCCGCCGACATAAGCATCGGATTTTGCCAATACTTCGGCACGTACCCCCCCCAGCCCCCCCTTGGTAAGGGGGGGAGCAAGATTTGTCCCCGCGTTGCTAAGGGGGGAAGCGAGATTTGTCCCCGCGTTGCTAAGGGGGGAAGCGAGATTTCTCTCCCCCTTAGTAAGGGGGGGTAAGGGGGGGGTTAGAGCAGTGCGAACTAAACTTAAATCTAAAGTTCCGCCGCCAAAATCAACTACTAAAACTAGAGAACCGGGGCGTTGTACTGCATATCCCAGGGCGGCGGCTGTGGATTCATCTATTACCTGAACTTCCGCAACTCCCAAACTTTCTCCTAAGTCGCGAAACCAATCTAGATATCGCTCAAATGCTCCGACTGGTACTGTAAAGATTACTTTTTCTGCCTGTATATTTTGTAAATATAATTGTTTCCAAATACTTGTGATAAACTGTTCGGCTACTGATTCGGATGTGTAGGTTTCGCCGTCGATATTACGGGGTGGGGGCTGAAAGTCAGCGGCTAAATTGCGTTTAAAAGCTTTGAAAAAACGGTCTGGTTGGGATTGCCCCAAACGCTGCGATCGCACTTTTTCTCCCAGCACCAACTCTTCGGCATTTTTCACAAATACTAAAGTCGGCACTACAGAGATTTCTCGAACATCTCCGCCCGAATTATTCGTTTTAAAAATGCGGGACATCTCGCCCAATCTCAAAGTTTCTGGTGTTTGCGTATCCGGGTTAAGAATGCAGACAACCGTGTTGCTGGTACCGAAGTCAATGGCAACTGTAGTCATGGTGATTTTAGATTTTAGATTTTAGATTTTAGATTTTAGATTTTAGATTTTAGATTTTAGATTTTATTTTTCATTGGCAAGTGTAGTCATAGTGATTTTAGATTTTAGATTTAATTTTTCATTCCCGCTGGAAGGGTACGACTAACTTTAGCAGGAGTAAGAATTTGCTCTCCCTCCCGATAGCCGACAAACCGAATATAAACTAATTCTCCTTCGGTTATATCCTCAACATCCGGCTGGTGCAACTGCGGATTGTAAGCAGTTTGTTCCCAAGCAGAACCGATTGTTTGAAAATCCCAGCTTGATAACAGGTTTTCTAAGGGAGTAAACAAAGCTGAGAGATTTTTGGCTGGCATATCCGGCTTGGCTTCAGCCATTTTGCGGGCGGCGGGATAGTTGGTTAACAAAGTTTGCAACTGTTCAAAGGTAGCGCGGCGGAAATCGGCAGTTAGTTGAGCTTTTTGCTGCTGCAATTCTTCTCGCAGCCGGAAACACTGCTGCCTCAATTCTTCAATTTCGCTGGGATTATTTGTGATTGTAGCCGACATTGGCAGCGCGCTCAAAGTGCGATCGAACTCTTGAAAATTCAAATTCAGCACTGTTGCCAACCGTCTCAGTTGGTCTAGCGTGAGTTTTCCTACGTCTCCCTGCCGCACTAAGCGCACCCCAAAGCGACTTAAGCCTGCTTTTTCGCCTAAGTCTTGCCAATCGAGAATGTCTAGCTGATTCATGCGTTCCCGCAGAATTGTATCGTACTTAAACTCGATCGTATCTCCCGCCTCAGATGCAGCATAAACGTAGACTAAAATTAGAAAAATGCCCCCGATAGCTAGCGCGAAGCTGAAGGCAGGCACTGTTGTTACATCAACTGTGGCACCGAGGATCTCAAACATCTTTAACTCTTCTAAACTTGTTTTAAAGTCTGGGTTTGTTCAACGACCAAATTTTCTTCGCCTTCGTAGTATTCTGGCAGCAAGTCTTGAGATTCTACTTTTCCGAGGGCTTTTTCAATTCCGGCGGTGGTTTCGGTGCAACTCGAACCGGTGGCGTTGAGGACGGTTTCGGTAATTTTGCCGTCTTTGCCGATGCGGTATTCTATTTGGCGGTATTCTGCCATAATTCTGCCTCTTGGTTTAATGCTTGAGTGTTGACTGCTTAGTGTTGAGTTATATTATAGATTCTATTTACCAATTATTCTAATGAATTTTTGTAGCGACAATGCAACCGGGGTTTCGCCGGAGATTATGGCTGCGATTGCAGCGGCTAATTGCGGTGCTGTGATGTCTTACGGAGATGATGAATATACACAGCGTTTGCAAGTTAAATTTTCGGATTTGTTCGAGACATCGGTGACTGTTTTTCCTGTAGCAACCGGTTCTGCTGCTAATGCTCTAGCCCTGGCGGTTGTTACTCCTCCTTACGGCGCTGTTTACTGTCACGGGGCATCTCATATTAATGTAGATGAATGCGGCGCGCCGGAGTTTTTTACAGGCGGTGCCAAGTTAGTTACAGTAACAGGAAATCATGGTAAAATAGAGGCAGAGACTTTAGGAAAAATGCTCGATCGCGCTGGTGCAGGTGTCGTCCATCACGTACAGCCCGCAGCCGTCAGCATCACTCAAGCAACGGAGGCCGGCACAGTCTACCATCCAGCAGAAATTTCCCACATTTCGGAAGTAGTTCGCGATCGCAATTTGCACCTGCACATGGATGGATCTCGCTTTGCCAATGCTGTCGCCAGTCTTGGCTGTTCTCCTGCTGATGTCACTTGGCGCGCCGGTGTGGATATTCTCTCGTTTGGAGCGACAAAAAACGGCGCAATGGCTGCGGAAGCTGTGGTTTTTTTTAATCGAGAATTAGCAAAGACTTTCCCTTTTTACCGCAAGCGCAGCGGGCATCTTTTCTCGAAAATGCGGTTTTTGTCTGCACAGTTGGAAGCGTATATAACGGATGATTTGTGGCTGAAGAATGCGGCTCATGCAAATAATATGGCCGCCAAATTAGCCCAAGGTTTGGCGGGAGTTGAGGGAGCGAATTTTTGCCATCGGGTTGAAGCAAACGAGATTTTTATTCAACTTCCCGAATCGGTAATTACAGCGGTTTTAGCTGAGGGTTTTCTGTTTTATCGGTGGGATGAATGTACTGTTAGACTGGTAACGGCTTTTAATACTTTGGAAGCGGATGTTATTGCTTTCGTGGAAGCGGTTAAACGACATCAATGATTAAAATGTAGGGGCGGGTTTTACGAATAATATCGGCCAGCTATGAACAATCTAAGAAACCCGCCCCCACCTAACAAATAATCCACATCAACCTTGATTTATATTAAATGCAAAAATAGGCGCGGGGATTTCTCGTTGGGTGGGGGCGGGTTTGAGAGATTGTTTGTTATTTACAATTATTGTTGGTGAACCCGCCCCTACATTTTTAATGCGAAAAATAGGCGCGGCATTTCTCGTTGGGTGGGGGCGGGTTTGAGAGATTTTTGGTTATTTACAATTATTGTTTGTGAAACCCGCCCTACAATTTAATAGGTTCAGGAATAGGTTCTGCAACTGCGGCTAGTTCTGGTTCAGATTCTTCGAGGTGTGCTTCTAAAAGCGCCAGATTTCTCATGTTTGATTTATAAAAAGCATCGAAGATATCTCCGACTAAAGGTACGGAACCAACTACGGCTTCTAGACCGATATTGTAAACCATTTTCCCTAGAGTTTTTTGGGGAATATTGAATCGAGTTGCTAAATAAATTAGGTAGGCGGAAAACGCGGTATCTACGATATCCCCAGCACCCGGAACTAAACCGATAATGGGGTCTAAACCAATGCGAAATTTAGTGCCGGGGATGCCAATGGCGGTATCCATCAAGCGGCTGAGTTTGCGGATGCGGTTGAGGGTGGCGAGACGCTCTATGTTGTTCATATTATTATTCTTGAACTAGCTGGAAAATTTGAAATCTGTCGGAAGACGGAAAAAACCATCTAGAAACCGCTCATTTTCCATCTTCGCTAATATGCTGAATTCCCCATTCGTGCATGGCATTAATAATCGGTTTGAGACTTTCGCCCAAAGGCGTTAGCGAATATTCAACTTTTGGCGGCACTTGCAGGTAAATTTCCCGGTGCACGATCCCGTCTGATTCCATTTCCCGCAGTTGCTGCGTCAGCATCTTCTGAGTAATGCCGTTGACAGCTCGTTGCAGCTCGTTAAAGCGCTTCACTCCTGGAAACAACTCCCGCAGAATCAAGACTTTCCAGCGCCCGCCTATCACCTCTAGAGTGCGTTCTACAGGGCAATTTGCTCGATCGACTTTTACTTCTTGGACTTGCATAGTATCCTTTTGGTAACTACCCTACTTTTAAGTGCGTACTTCCCATAATAGCTTGACTCGGTTTAAAGTAGAAACATCGCAGAAATCAAACAAACTAAACCAATAAATATATTCCTGCATCTGGCATCAATCAAAAAGGAGAACACGATGAGCCAACCTGTGATTGCTGATAACAAACCCGCCGTTATGGAACTTGAACCCGGTACTTACTACTGGTGCACCTGCGGTCAAGCTAAGAATCAGCCTTTTTGTGACGGTTCCCATAAAGGTAGCGAATTTGTGCCGCTAGCTTTTGAAGTAACTGAGAAAAAAACTGTGGCGATGTGCAACTGCAAGTCTACCGCAAATTCTCCATTTTGCGACGGCGCTCATAGCAAACTTTAAAGGCAGCAATAATCAAGGAGAAACCAATCGTGCATCAACTGCTTTTGGTTTCATTTTACAACTAAATAGGACTTAGGCATCAATACCAAAGAAACCCGGTTTTTCACCGATATTAAAGCTGCGATGCACTACTATCCTAAAAGAAACCGGTTTCTACGTCCAGGGCTGCTAAACAAACACCACAATTTTCATGATTTTTAAATTAGGAGGAGAAGATGATTACCGTTAGAAAAAGTGAAGCAAGAGGACACGCTAATCATGGTTGGCTGGACAGTTACCACACATTTTCTTTTGCCGGCTATTACGATCCAAATTATATGAATTTTCGCTCTTTGCGGGTAATTAATGAGGATGTCGTTAGCCCCGGCAGAGGTTTCGGCACTCACGGACACAGCGACATGGAAATCATTACTTATGTATTAGAAGGAGCCTTAGAACACAAGGATAGTTTGGGTACTGGTGCAGTGATTAAACCCGGTGAAGTGCAGCGGATGAGTGCAGGTACGGGTATCCAGCACAGCGAGTTCAATAACTCGCAAACAGACCCGGTTCATTTGCTGCAAATCTGGCTGTTACCCGATACAAAAGGCTTGCAGCCGAGTTACGAGCAGCGCGAATTTCCCCTAGCAGAAAGGCACGGAAAACTGCGGTTAGTGGCGGCGCGAGATGCCAGAGATGGTGCTGTGAAAGTGCATCAAGATGTGGATTTGTATGCGGCTGTTTTGGATAAAGATTCGCGGGTTTCTCATGCTTTGCAGCCGAATCGCCATGCTTGGGTGCAAGTTGCTCGCGGCTCGGTTTTGCTGAACGGTTTGACTTTGGAAAATGGCGACGCTGCGGCGGTTAGTGGCGAGTCTGAGTTGGCGATTGAAGCGGCGGAAGATGCGGAATTTTTGCTGTTTGATTTAGCATAAAATTGAATGCGAAATCCCCGAATTATCCAAGAATTCGGGGATTTAATTCGCTGGTATCTGACAGCTCAAAAGGATTTCAAGAATTAACAGAAATATTCTTTTTAGGTCGTCCGCCTTTCTTGCCATTTTGCCGTGCTGCTGCTGATTTAGAGCTTGAAGTTGCCTGTCCTCCCTTTCTACCTAATTCAGCCATCCAAGATTTTGTCCCAAAAATACCTGCGATAAGTTCGGGAATACCAAAATCAACATCTAAGCTTTCCCAGTGGACGCTGCTACCGGAAGGAGGTAGCCAAACATCAGCAAGTTGTTCTGGTGAAGCACCTTCTAAGCCTTGTGCCAGCTTTGGCGGAAAAGAAAAAATAGCACCGTTTTTTAGTTTGATCGCAATTAAATCTTCCGACTGATTGTAATGCACGGATTCGGCGCGGGGTTCTGTCGCCTCGGCTTGTTTCCATGCTTCTTTGGCTTTGGCTATTTGCTCTCGGAGATTTTCCTCGGTTAATTCTTTGTCCCAGTTTTTAAATGCCATGTATTTCCTCCCATTTACTTAACAGCATTTCTTGATTGGTCGCTATAAGTTTAAGTGCATTCACGATGTCTTTATTCTTTATTAGATCGTGAGCATAAACTAAAGTAGGAGGTGCTTCCTCACTGCCAATATTAATCTTGAGTTCCATCTGGTTAGCGTCATTTTTTCTACCTTTAAAGACGTGGACATGAGCGGGGATATGGTCGTTAGTATATATGTAAACAAATAAATTGTTCTTGATGTCTTCTATAACTTTGGGCATAATTTTATCGTTAATTTTAAAAAATTTTATATATATTACATATAATAACCCAAGCGTTTGGTTTTGTCAAGTGCAGATGCCTTAGTATTGATATTTTGCACCTGCGGTTACAGTCCGCAAGGGACTTAAGTCCCTTGCTCAAAGCTGAAGTCCTCTCAAGAGGACTGAAGAAGTTTATGTTAAGTTGAAAAAAAAAATGAATTACAGCAGAACAATTCCGGCTATTTTGAGTGCTACGATCGCCCTGAGTTCGATCGCCCTCATCCCACTGACATCACCTCAAATCGCCCTCGCATTAACCGCCGACAAAGTTAAAACCGTTGCCCAACAAATTACTGTTCGCATCCAGGGGCCAAAAGGCGGTTCAGGAGTAATTTTAGAGAAGCAGGGCAGCACATACTATATTCTCACAAACTGGCACGTTGTCGATAAAGCTGGCGATTACGAGGTCGTAACTCCCGACGGCAAAGCTCACTCTGTATCATACAGCCTCGTGCGGCGAATGCCCGGTGCGGATTTGGCGATCGTCCCCTTCAGCAGCACTCAAAGCTACCCCCTGGCTCAATTAGCTAATTCCGCAGCAACTAAGGGAAACAAGGCTTATGTGGCGGGCTGGCCGATATCCGGCGGTTCTCTGAGACAGCCGATTTTCCTCGCCACGGAAGGCCAGCTTACCGGCCGCCAAACTCCCTGGAACGGCTATACTTTGGTCTACAACAACTTAGTGAGAGCGGGCATGAGTGGGGGGCCGGTGCTCGATGACGCGGGGCGAGTTGTCGCAATTAACGGCATTGTTAGGTTAGAGGAAAACTCCGATAAAATCGTGGCGGCGGGGATAGAAATTAATACTTTCATGAAATGGCGATCGACTATTTCCCTGCCAGTAGTTCCCCAATCTCCTACTGCCGGAAACCCGAAAACTCCGGCGAATAATGCGCCCCGCACGCCCGCAAGTGCGATCGCCTTTGCTGCCACAAATACCCTCAAAGGGCCTTCGGAAGTTGTCAGTTCCCTTGCCCTAGCTTCAGCTTATTTTACTACAGGAAATAGCAACGGCACAATCTCTGTTTGGAATTTTCCCAGCGGGCAATTAAAAACTACCCTGCAAGGACACACGGAAGCCGTAAACGCACTGGCTGCGAGTGCGGATGGCAAGGTGTTAGCTAGCGGCAGTGACGACAAAACTGTGAAAATTTGGAATTTAGAAACGGGCGCGGTTGTACGCACTTTAAGCGGACATTCCAATGCTGTTTCGAGCGTTGCCGTTAGTCCTGATGGTCAATTTGTAGCCAGCGGTAGTTGGGACAAAACGATTAAGATTTGGAATGGGAAAACGGGGGAGTTGCTGCGGACTTTGAGTGGGCATTCTGGGTTGGTGAATGCTGTTGCAATCAGTCCTGACAACAAAACTTTAGCTAGTGGCGGTAAAGACGGTTCAATTAGGTTGTGGAATTTAGTTACAGGTCAAGCAATTCGCACGATTAGCGGCAAAAACTTGGCTGTTTTGTCGCTAGCTTTTACTCCCGACGGCAAAAGTTTAGCTGCGGGAAACAGCAATGGCACTGTTGGGTTGTGGAATGCGGTCAACGGGCTGTTAATTCGGCGTTTGAGCGGGCATACTGACGGGGTTTGGTCGGTGGCTTTTAGTCGGGATGGCACTACGCTGGTTACTGGGAGTTGGGATAAGAGTGTGAGACTTTGGGATGTGCGATCGGGGGATTTGAGAGGTAATTTGAGCGGGCATTCTGGCTATGTTAGTGCTGTGGCTATTAGCAGCGATGGGAAGACTATTGTTAGTGCGGGTTGGTTGGGGGAAATTAAGATTTGGAAAAGGAGTTGAGATTTTTTTTATTTAACCGCAGAGGGCGCAGAGGGCGCAGAGAAAGAGTAGAGAGAACAGGGTTTGCATTTGATTGAGTGGTGTTATACGATCGAGATATTTGGGATAAAAAAATGAGTGGACTAAAGACTAAATTGCCAACTGATATCTGGGTGGTAGCGACATGGGAAGAATTCATCGCGATGGCAGATGACCCAGCTTACAGTAAAGCCAAATGCTATTACCGCAACGGACAAATGAGGATTGAAACTATGTCTGTAGGGCCTGATCATTCACGAGATAATGCGATCGCACTTTTCGCAATTAACCTATTTTGTACTATCAAAGGTATTTCTCTTAACGGATTGGATAACTGTAGCTACCGGAAAACAGGAGTGCGAGAGTGTCAACCGGATGTATCATACTATATTGGAGAAAGAGCGCAATTAGCACCGAGGGGAAGTTCGATCGCAAGTCTTGACGTTACCCCACCGCCAGATTTGGTCATAGAAGTTGCTGACTCAACTTTGGCTGATGATATTGGTGAAAAACGGTTGCTTTACGAAGAGTTAAAAGTTGCTGAATATTGGGTAGTAGACGTGCAGAAATCTCAAATTATTGCCTTTGCTATTATTGCTGATAATGGCAGTCGGCGGCTTGTGCGATCGGAAGTTTTGCCGGGATTAACTATTGCTGTGTTGGAAGAGGCTTTGCGGCGGAGTCGCACTGAAGATCAAGCACAGGTAGGGGCTTGGTTGTTGGCTCAATTTCAGCAGCAGTAATCCAAATAGAAAGCGATCGCCCTCTCTGCAAAAAAGCGCGATTGTCCAACCTACTCGATCTTAACTCCCCAAGCTACACTACTAAATCTTCGATCGAGAATTTCAATAAGTCGCACAGGGCTTTCATCTGTGCTGGGTATAGCTTGGGGACGTGTCTGTCGGTTTCCCAGTTGATTACTGTGGATTCCACCACATTACACGCTCTTGCCACTTGTATTCGAGTCAAACCTAGACTTTCACGTCTTTCTCTTAGCTTTTGCCCCAGCGTCATTATCTATCCCGTACTTAGTTCAGTTGATTCTATTTATTCAGTTGACTATATGTAGTTGGTGTCCTAACCTAGAGATAGACACAAAGTCTAACAAAAGTCAAAAGCCAGTCCCCGCCCTAGACAAGCATTGAACTGGCTTTGGCTCCAACACTGAATGGAGACAAACTTAATTATGCCCTACAAACAGCGCCTTAACAGGTGGTTGGTTGTTCGCCTGCTTCCCAATATGCAGCGAATCACTGTGGCCCACTTTTTCAGGCATTCCGATGCTGACGGCTATCTGCGGATCGTCCGGCAGTTAATCCCCAAGGCTCAATTTGTGATTGTTTTTAATGCCGATATCAACCTAGAAACAGCGCCTAACAACATCGAAGGCAGCTAGTTGAGGGTTTGGTTAGGCACAGAACCTACTGGTAGGGTGCGTCGGTTGGTAGGGATTCGATGTACATCGGCTAATCATTTCCCCGCGCCGCACCCTACTACCTAGCATTTTGCTTCAACTAGACAGCAGGAGTCCCGCGCTCTACCGCAGGGCGTGAGCGTCGGAAGGAATGCGCGTGAGTGAAGAGATCCACCCCTGACCAAAACCGACAATCTTTAGATGTTGGAAGGGAAGGGGTGGTCGAAGAACGAACAGATTCCTGATCCTGCCCCGTCGCCAACAAAACCCGCCTATTGGAGCGAGGTAGTCACTCGGTCGGGTATGATAGTGCGCGGTTTTACTGCCTACCAGCTCGATAAAATGCACTACGGCGATTCCCTACGGGATAGGTACGGTAGGACATGGTGGAAAGAAGTGATCGATAAGGGTAACGAGAATTTACGGCCACTAGGTTCCCGTGCAAACACAGTGTGGTGTCGGTAAGGACAAAACTTGAAAATGAATTATTTTACTCAACCCGTTAGCGCTGCTAGAGGTAACGGGTTTTTTGCTTAAATCCAAAATCCAAAATCTAAAATAGCAATTAACATAAAACCCAGTTTTGTTCTGAGGCACGCTTGCTTAATCGCAAATACCGCTAACGGGTCGGTAGAAGATTGATAGAAGAGCTCGCTTGTAAGTGACTACTGGATAAGGGACACTGGGACAGGTGAACAGGCAAAAACAAGGCCCAAAAAGCCTCTAAAATGGCTGTTTTGCTAGAGTGTTGATAGAAATCAGGTACTTAGAGGCTGAAAGTATTGGAAAATGATTGAAGTAGATGAGTTAAGCAAAACTTACGGTTCGACCGCAGCGATCGCGGACGTGTCCTTCTCGGTCGAATCAGGAGAAATTCTCGGTTTTTTGGGGCCAAACGGCGCTGGTAAAACCACAACCATGCGGATTTTGTCGGGATATTTGCCGGCATCCAGCGGTACGGCCCGCATCGCCGGCATGGATGTTCACGAAAACTCGATGGCAGTCAGACAGCGCATCGGTTATCTGCCGGAAAACCCGCCACTGTATCCAGAAATGACTGTGGAAGGGTTTCTGTTTTTTGTCGCCCGGATTAAGCAAGTACCTGCGGGCGATCGCGCGCGACGAGTTACCTCCGCGATCGAACGCTGCGGCCTGGTTGATAAACGCAAAGTTTTAATCCGCAAACTTTCTAAAGGATTTCGCCAGCGCGTCGGTATCGCGCAGGCGATCGTCCACGATCCACCGGTCATTATCTTAGACGAACCAACCGTCGGCCTCGACCCCCGACAAATCATCGAAGTCCGCAATTTAATCAAAAGTCTTGGCGGCCAGCACACAATCATCCTTTCCACGCACATTCTGCCGGAAGTCAGCATGACTTGCAACCGCGTCACCATCATCAATCGCGGTAAAATCGTCGCTGCGGGTAGTCCCGAAAATTTGATGGGAGAGTTGGCTGTCGGAGAGGGTTACGAACTCGAAGTGGAAGGGGAGGCGGATTTGGTAAACAGTCTGCTGTTGCCTTCTTTGGAAAATGTGCCGGGAGTTCGATCGGTGGAATTGATTCCAAGCCAGCAATATTTAGTGAATCGCTACCGCCTGCGGGCATTGTGCGAATCGGAAAGAGAACCCGGACGAGAAATTGCTACAGCTATCGTCGCCTCTGGATTTGGACTGTGCGAAATGCGTCGCTCTCGCGCTACTCTCGAAGATGTCTTTTTAAGGCTGACAGCGGCTGAAAAGAAACCAGAAGAAAATCTGGTTCACAGCGAACCGGAGGTCGATCAAAATCTGCAACAAGCAGCAGAAATTCAAAACTCGATCGCCGATTCTCATCAATCTGAATCGCAACCGACGATCATCCCGGACAATCTGCCCGTTTCAAATAAACCAGAGTCTCTCTATGATTCTCATTCAGCATCGGAACCAGTTGCAGAAGCTGAAGAGTTACTTTCTGATTCTCATTCCGCATCGGAACCGGTTGCAGAAACCGTAGAGCCGATAGAACTTTCTCCACCAGAATTAGAATCAGTTGCAGAAACCGTAGAGCCGATAGAACTTTCTCCACCAGAATTAGAATCAGTTGCAGAAACCGTAGAGCTGATAGAACTTTCTCCACCAGAATTAGAATCAGTTGCAGAAACCGCAGAGTTGATTGAACATCCTCAACCAGAATCTGAACCAGTTGCAGAAACCGTAGATTTGAGTGAAGCGAAGCATCACCGTTTGGGTGTCACAGAAACCCGAGGATCTTACTCGCTACAGATATCTAAACAAGCAAGCAGGATGCTCACTTTTGTAAAAAATGTTTTTTATAAAAGTGAGAAACTCCCGATAGAACCTTCTCCACCAGCACCAGTTGTCGAAAATCTAGAAGTTTCAGAAACCGTAGAGTCGATCGAGCATCATGAACCAGAACCGATAGTCGAAAATCTGCCCGTTGTTTCAGAAACAGTAGAGTCGATCGAGCATCATGAACCAGAATCCGAACCAGTTGTCGAAACCGTAGAGTTGATCGAGCATC
>NZ_JAUBOQ010000011.1:76334-77285 GCF_036700325.1 Microcoleus sp. Z1_B2 | reverse complement strand
ATGAACCAGAACCGGTTGTCGAAAATCTGCAAGTTGTAGAAACCGTAGAGTCGATCCAACCTTCTCAACCAGAACCGATAGTCGAAAATCTACTTATTGTAGAAACCGTAGAGTCGATCCAACCTTCTCAACCAGAACCGGTTGTCGAAAATCTGCAAGTTGTAGAAACCGTAGAGTTGATCGAGCATCATGAACCAGAACCGGTTGTCGAAAATCTGCAAGTTGTAGAAACCGTAGAGTCGATCCAACCTTCTCAACCAGAACCGGTTGTCGAAAATCTACTTATTGTAGAAACCGTAGAGTCGATCGAGCATTCTCAACCAGAACCGATAGTCGAAAATCTGCAAGTTGTAGAAACCGTAGAGTCGATCGAGCATCATGAACCAGAATCCGAACCAGTTGTAGAAACCGTAGAGTCGAGCCAACCTTCTCAACCAGAACCGATAGTCGAAAATCTGCAAGTTGTAGAAACCGTAGAGTCGATCGAGCATCCTCAACCAGAACCGGTTGTCGAAAATCTACTTATTGTAGAAACCGTAGAGTCGAGCCAACCTTCTCAACCAGAACCGGTTGTCGAAAATCTACTTATTGTAGAAACCGTAGAGTCGAGCCAACCTTCTCAACCAGAATCCCAAGCAGTTGCAGAAACACCAGAGGAAATAAGCGATTTAGAACCAGAAATGCAACCAGTGGCAGATTTTCTGGAAATTGTAGAAAAACAAGAGTCGATCGAACTTTCTCAGTCAGAACCGATTGTCGAAAATCTACTCATTGTAGAAACAGTAGAGTCGATCGAGCTTTCTCAGCCAGAATCAGAACCGATTTTAGATGCACCAAAGTTGATCGAGCTTTCTCAGCCAGAACCTGAACCGATTGTAGATGCACCAAAGTCGATCGAGCTTTCTCAGCCAGAATCAGAACCGATTGTAGATGCACCAAAGTCGATCGAAC
>NZ_JAUBOQ010000011.1:54180-76234 GCF_036700325.1 Microcoleus sp. Z1_B2 | reverse complement strand
TTTCTCCACTAGAACCTGAACCGATTGTAGATGCACCAAAGTCGATCGAACTTTCTCCACTAGAACCTGAACCGATTGTAGATGCACCAAAGTCGATCGAACTTTCTCCACTAGAACCTGAACCGATTTTAGATGCACCAAAGTCGATCGAACTTTCTCCACTAGAACCTGAACCGATTTTAGATGCACCAAAGTCGATCGAACTTTCTCCACTAGAACCTGAACCGATTTTAGATGCACCAAAGTCGATCGAACGTTCTCAACCAGAATCCCAACCAGTTGTAAAAAATCGGCCAATTAAAAAAAAGCCACAACCGAGTAGCGATTCTCCGCCCGAACAGCCACCTGTTACCAAAAAGCGACCAATAGAAAGAAAAAAACAGGATAGCGACAGCAGTGAAACACCACCCGCAGGCGACTCAGAATGAACCAATTACCAATGCCCAATTACCCATTCCCAATTCCTAAATGTTAGTAATGATTAGTAATATTGTCGCAATTTACCGCAAAGAACTACAAAGCTATTTTGCATCGCCATTAGCCTATGCCATCGCAGCAGTCTTTTGGCTAATCACCGGCTACTTTTTAATAGCCATCCTCCTCGCCCCCGACGGGTTAATTCCCCAAATCGGCCAGCGAGACCAAATGGGAATTACCGAACCTCCCATCGACGTAGCCTACGAATTCCTGCAACTCTTCCTGCGAATCATGGGTTCCCTTTCCTTGTTCGTACTACCCGTACTCTCAATGGGACTTTACGCAGAAGAACGCAAACGTGGAACCTTAGAACTATTAGCCACATCGCCCTTAACAAACTGGGCAGTTGCTACCGGCAAACTCCTGGGAGTTTTAACATTTTATACCACAATGTTGCTGCCCCTGCTGTTCTGCGAGGCGATCGCCCTCAGTTCCTCAACCCCACCCGTACCCCCCGGAGTTCTTCTGCTAGGACACGGCGGCTTAATCTTACTAGCAGCAGGAGTATTGTCCCTCGGAATGTTTATTTCCTCCCTCACCGACAGCACAATTTTATCAGCCATCCTCACCTTCACTCTAGTATTATTTCTCTGGGTGATCGATGCAGTCGCCGTCAGTATCGGTGGCCCCTTCGGAACAGCATTAGGACATTTGTCGCTCCTAACAAATTACACCAATCTTGTCAAGGGAGTTTTCGATACCAGCAGTTTAATTATGTTTGCCAGTTACATCATTTTAGGAGTATTTCTGACCGCCCAATCCATCGATGCCTTGCGATATCAGCGTTCTTAAAAACACTAGACAAGGCAGAGACAGAGAAGGTTATTTTTGCCAAAGTAAAGAGAAGTAAAGAGCAAAGGGAAGGTTATTTTTCCCTGTTAATCATTCTACAAAATACCTCAAACAATGAGATTTATCAATCCCAAAATCGACTTTGCGTTCAAAAAAATATTCGGTTCCAGCGACAGCAAAGACATCCTGATTAATTTTTTAAACGCCATCCTTTATGAAGCACAGCCGGTCATCGAAGACTTAGAAATAATCGAATCCCAACCAGAACCTCAAACTCTCGCAACCCAAGACACACACCTAGATGTCAAAGCCACAATTAACGGCGGCAGAATCGCCCTAGTTGAAATTCAACTGATCAACGTGCCTTCCTTTGGGAACAGAGTTTTGTACAACGCTGCCAAAAGCTACAGCCAACAATTAACAGGAAAAGAGCGCTACGAAAGACTAAAAACAGTAATTTCCTTAAAAATTGCCGACTTTGAAATGTTTGAAAATCAGCCGGAATTTATGTCACGGTTTGTTTTCAAAGAAAAAGAGCAACAGTTTGAGTGTCCAGATACTCAAATAGAATTAGTATTTATCGAACTGCCAAAATTTAGCAAGGAATTAGCAGAATTAGAAACAACGGCAGATCAATGGATTTACTTTCTCGAAAAGACCAGCACTCTGGAGACAGTACCAGAAACACTCAGTGCAGTTCCCGAAATTCAGAAAGCTTTTAGAATTGCCAGCGAGGCAAACTTCACTCAGGAAGAATTAAATGAATTGCAGAAGCAAGAACTGTGGATTCAAGACCAGCAGATTGCCATAGATGTAGCAAGAGAACAGGTGACAAAAGCCGCTCAACTCTCGTTAATATTGCGTCAGCTAGTGAAGCGATTAGGCACAATACAACCGGAAACTGAAAACAGCATCCGTCAATTAGGTATACAGGAATTAGAAGAACTAGGAGATGCCGTGATCGATTTCAACAAGCCATCCGATTTAACAGCATGGTTGCAGGCTAATGCGATATAGAATAACATCCTTCAACCATAATTTTGTCACTCAATATTTACATTATGAAAATTAGGAAAACAAATTGGAAATACGTTTTTTTGCTGGGCCCCCTCCTCATCGCAGCGGGTGTAACAGCAGCACTTGTATCTGGAGTATGGGACCCGCTGACAGTCGGTTTAGTTATTGCCGGAGCAGTGACGATCGCCCTTTGGCTGCTATATTTGAGTTACGAACAAAGCTTTTGGGGGCAGCGTTCCACCCAAGCCAGCACCAACGCCCTGATTGCTACCCTCGCCGTCTTTGTGATACTCGGAGTAATTAACTTCATAGCCGTTCGCTATCCCGTCCGCATCGACTTAACCGAAAGCCAACAATTTACCCTTGCGCCGCAGACTCAACAAATACTGCGAAACCTGCAACAAACAGTCAAAGTTTGGGTATTTGACCCCATCCAAAATCCCCAAATTAAAGAATTGCTGCAAAGCTACAAACGCGAGGGAGGCGAAAAGTTCCAATTCGAGTTTGTTGACCCGCAGACCCAACCTGGAAAAGCGCGGGAATTTAGTATTACTAGCATCGGAGAAGTTTACCTGCAATCCGGCGACAGAAAACAGGTACTGCAAAAAGGTGGCACCGCTTTTGGTAGCGACCCAAATCAAGGTCTTTCAGAGATAAAACTTACCAATGGCTTAGAAGAAATCCTGAGCACTCGCGTTGCTAGAGTTTACTTTTTGCAAGGCAAAGGAGCCCGCCCGCTACAGGAAGGTCAAGGCGGAATTCAGCAAGCTGAAAAAGCTTTGAAAGATAAATACTACAACGTCCAAACCCTGAATTTGACCGAACGCAAAGAAGTGCCAGAAGATGCAGATGCTTTAATCGTTCCCGGCCAGGACAAACCGTTTTCCGATACAGAAATTAAAGCACTAAGAGCTTATCTCGATCGCGGCGGCAGTTTATTGTTAATGGTAGACCCGGCAATTGATACGGGATTGGGCAAATTGCTGGAAGAATGGGGCGTAAAACTAGACGCCCGTTTGGCCATCGATGCTTCGGGCACTGGTCAAAGATTTGGGCTGGGCCCCACGGTTCCCACAGTCAGGCGCTACGGCGAACATCCGATTACTCAAAGTTTTGGCAACGGCATTTCATTTTATCCGTTTGCGCGTGCTTTGGAAAACTCGCCAGTAGAAGGGATAGAGGCAAAACCGCTGATTTGGACGAGTCAGGAAAGTTGGGCGGAAAGCGATTTAACGACTAAGAAATTGGAGTTCGATCAGAAGACCGATAAACAAGGCCCGCTATTATTAGGTGTAGCTTTAGTTCGATCGACCACTGACAGCACTCCCTCAAAGCCCTCACCTTCACCAACACCTACTTCACCCTCGCCTTCACCCCAAGCATCACCGACAGATTCCCCATCGCCGATAGATTCACCCTCACCGACAATTTCCCCATCGCCGACAGATTCACCCTCACCGATAGATTCACCCTCACCGACAATTTCCCCATCGCCGACAGATTCACCATCGCCGACAGATTTACCATCGCCGATAGATTCACCATCGCCGACAGATTCACCCTCACCGATAGATTCACCCTCACCGACAATTTCCCCATCGCCGACAGATTCCCCATCGCCGACAGATTCACCATCGCCGACAACTTCGCCAACAGCTTCCCCAATCAGCTATTCGGTGATTGTCTCGCAAGAAGCAACGCCTCCAGCATTACCGACGACTTCGCCAACACCAGCAGCATCTCCCACAGCATCTCCCACAGCATCTCCCAGTCCAACCGCAACTCCTTCTGCGCCTTCAACTCCTAGAAAAACATCGCGAATGGTAGTAATTGGCACATCTCAATTTGTGACTAACGGTTGGTTTGACCAACAACTCAATAGCGACGTGTTTCTCAATTCAGTCAGTTGGTTGAGTAAACCAGACCAGCAAAGCTTTTCTATCAGTCCGAAAAAAGCTACTAACCGTCGCATTAACATGACGGCTATCCAAGTAGGATTGCTGGTTTTAGCTTGGCTAATTTGGCCTTTACTCGGACTGGGAATTGGGGGCGCTATCTGGTGGAAGAGAAGATAAGTTAGTTGACAGTTGACAGTTGTCAGTTGACAGTTGTCAGTTGTCAGTTGTTATTAATAACAGACTCCCCAATGCCCAATTCCCAATTCCCGATGCCCAATGCCCAATTCCCAATGCCCAATTCCCAGTTACTATGAAATTGCAGAAAAATACATTTGTATTGATAGCCGTCGCACTTAGCATGACTGGGTTGGTTGCTTTGTTCGAGATGCAAGTGGCTCCTAAACAGGAAGCTGCTAAGGAAGAACAACAGAAAATTTTTGCTTTTAACTCCGATCGCGTACAATTCTTTACAGTCAAAACTCCCGAAAAAATATTGACTTTTGAGCGAGTTTATGCTACAAAAGGAGGCAAGTCTAGCTGGGAAATGAAATTGCCAGTGCAAGCACACGCGAGTCAGGCATCGGTGGATTTTTTGCTAGACAGGCTGGCAACAGGAAAGAGCGATCGCACGATTAATACTACTGCTGCTCAACTGCCAGAATTCGGTCTAGACCAACCCCAAGCTACAGTCACAGTAAAACTGGACAACCAGGAAACTCACCGCCTAGTTTTAGGCAAAACAGACTTTAGCGGCCGCTTCTTGTACGCTCAAGCCAATCCGCCGGAAGCGCCCCCTCAAAATTCCGCCCAAAATTTGCCCGTGCTGCTAGTGCCTTTTGACTTTAAAAATGCCGTCCAACGACCTTTGTCAGAGTGGAAAAAAGCAGAAGCACCCAAAACAGAGAAACCGCAAAAACCCTCTCCCACGCCAAGTCCTGAGAATAAATAGATGCCCAGTTGATCTGAGATGTTGCACCATTCTCAATAAGGCTTTTATGAACAGGCAAGATGCCTGTTCCACAATAAAATTTACTCTTTGTGGAACAGGCATCTTGCCTGTTGCTGACAATGGTGCGCTCTGGGATAGAATTTAAAGAACAAATCCCAAAACCTGTTACATCCAACATTCCTCACCTAAAATACAGAAAAGTCTAAACTTAAACTGTATTTAAGTGGCGTGCATTACCCCCAGGAAAGGGCGAATATGTTTCAGACAGCACTCAACCAAGGTACGACAGCAACGGATACAGCGCTTGACGTTGAACTCCGCAAGGTCTTTAAGGTATTTAACGGCGAAACCGCAGTCCGCGGAGTTGACCTCAACATCCGCCAAGGAGAATTTTTTAGCATCCTCGGGCCCAGTGGCTGCGGCAAGACTACGACACTGCGCTTAATCGCTGGGTTCGAGACTCCCTCGGCGGGCGAATTGATGATTCGCGGCCAGTCGATGACCAACACTCCAGCTTACCGCCGTCCGGTAAATACTGTGTTTCAAAGCTATGCTTTGTTCGGACACATGAATGTCTGGGACAATATCGCTTTTGGATTGCGGATCAAAAAGCTGGGGAAAGCGGAAATTGAAGAACGGGTACGGGAAGTTTTGCAATTGGTGAAAATGGAATCTTTCGCCAACAGGTTTCCCGGTCAAATGTCGGGCGGCCAGCAGCAGCGGGTGGCTTTGGCGAGAGCTCTGGTAAATCGACCGGCGGTTTTGCTGTTGGACGAACCTCTGGGTGCTCTGGATTTGAAGTTGCGGAAGCAGATGCAGTTGGAACTGTCGAATTTGCATCAAGAATTGGGTTTGACTTTTGTGATGGTGACTCACGACCAAGAAGAGGCGATGAGTCTGTCTGACCGGATTGCGGTGATGCACGAGGGCAGGATTGAGCAAATTGGCTCTCCTGAAGAAATTTATGAGTGTCCGCAGACGGCTTTTGTGGCGGATTTTATTGGCGATACGAATTTGTTTGCGGGTACGGTAGAATCGATCGACCGATCGACTATCACAGTTCGCACATCAGCCAATCTGAAAATCATCGTTCAGCAGTCGGATATGTGGAATGGTGTCACAGGCGACTCGGTTGTTGTCAGCGTTCGGCCGGAAAAAGTATATTTGAATCTCTACCAGCCGGAAGTGTCGGTCAACTGTTTTGAAGGGCGGCTCAAAAATACTATGTACATGGGCACGCACGTTCATTACGTCGTTGAGTTGGCTTCGGGCGATAAAATTACAGTGCGCCAGCCAAATACTGGCGGTTCTTTCCCAGACCCGCACACGCCGATTTACGCTTACTGGGGAACTACTGATTGTCTCGCTTTGGGCGATCGGAATTAGTCAGTTGGCCGTTGGTAGTTGGTATCAGTCATTAGTCATTGGTTATTTGTTGGTGGTTGGTTATCCTAACAAATAACATAGAACAATTCCCAATTCCCAATTCCCAATTCCCCAATCTTCAATCTTCAATCTCCAAATCTAAAATCTAAAATCTAAAATCTAAAATCGAACTGTGCCTCCGACTAACTTACCAATTACCAGGATTTTCCCGGCTAATTCTACACGCCGTCAGTTCCTAAAAAATTCGGCGGCGACAATTTCCGGGTTAGCTGTTTCGAGTTGCGGCTGGCGACTTGCAGACGTGCAATCTGCTCCTCCCGTCCAAGGTTCTGCCGACCAACTTTTCATCTATACTTGGGCCGGCTATACCGATAACGCTTTGCTCGATCGCTTTGCCGAAAAAACAGGCATCCGCGTCATCGCAGATGTATTCGACTCCAATGAGTCGATGCTGGCGAGAGTTCAAGCCGGTGGCGCCCGCGCCTACAGCATCATTTACCCGTCTGACTACATGGTGATTCAGATGACGGAACTGGGGCTGTTGAGCCAATTAGACCACTCGATTTTGGGCGGACTCGATCGGCTAAAAAAACAGTTCCAAAACCCCGTCTATGACCCAGGAAACCGCTACAGCGTCCCTGTGAGTTGGGGAACCACAGGCTTAATTTACAACAGCGAACAGCTCAAAGAAGCTCCTGAAGATTGGGACTATTTGTGGAAGCACAAACAGGAGTTAGCAAGGCGAATGACGCTGGCAAATGATGTTCGAGAAGTTATGGGTGCTGCGTTGCGAATGTTGGGCTATTCTCTCAATTCTACGAACCCAGAGCAAGTGAAACAAGCTTATGAAAAGTTGGTTGAACTCAAACCGGCGATCGCATCTTTTACCACTGATGCTTGGCGGCCACAAATGCTGACGGGGGATTTGAAGGTAGCTATGTGTTATTCTTCTGATGCTAATGAGGTAATTCCAGATAATGACAAATTGCGCTATGTTGTGCCAAAAAGCGGTTCTTCTCTGTGGACTGACACTTTAGTAATTCCTAAAGGTGCTCCCAATCCAGAAGCAGCTTATAAGTGGATTAACTTTATGCTGCAAGCGGATGTCGCTGCTTCTTTAGTAGAACGGCTCAGTTTCTCAACTCCTTCGGAAGATGCTTTTAGTTTGCTGACGCCGGAAGTCCGCGAAAATGAAATTCTTTTCCCTTCTGAGGCAACTTTGAAAAATTGCGAAGGTGTTGCGCCGGTAGGAAAATTTATAGACGTGTACGATCGCTATTGGACTCAATTAACCAGCGGCTAATCTTATTTATTGCCATAAATTTCATGTAGATTTCGATTTACCGTGGGGTGGGGGCGGGTTTATGAGATTGTTTATTTTAGGCGATGATTGTAGGTGAACCCGCCCCTACATTACATTTCGATTTACCGTGGGGTGGGGGCGGGTTTATGAGATTGTTTATTTTAGGCGATTATTGTAGGTGAAACCCGCCCCTACAAATCAAAACTCAAAACTCAAAACTATTTATTTATGGCTGTTTCCACTCAAGCTCCCCCTCCTCTTCCTCCCGGTTCTCCCTCGAAGGCTGAAACTGTTTCTCGCTGGTCGGCGTGGGCTGGGCCACTGGCATTGCTGGGCCCTTCTGGCTTGTTGCTGCTTTTATTATTAGTCATACCAACTTTGGTGATTTTTCAGCTTAGTTTGGTTCCGAATATTAAGCCAGGAGATTTGGTGAATCCTTCGGGAATCGGCAATTACCTGCGAGTGTTTGAGCCGCTGAATTTACAGGTGATAGGTCGCTCGCTCTTTTTCGCAACGGGGACTACTATTCTGTGTTTGCTGCTGGGATTTCCAGTGGCTTACTGGATCGCCCTCAATGTGTCGAAAAAGTGGCGGAATTTAACTTTGTTAGGCTTTGTGTTGCCGCTGTGGACTTCTTCGCTGTTGCGATCGTATGCTTGGATTACAATTCTGCGTCCTACGGGGGTTCTCAACTCGCTGCTGGCACTTGTAGGCATTCCTCCTCTAGAATTGCTTAATCAAAGCTCCGCAGTTTTAATCGGCATGGCTTACAGTTATTTGCCTTATATCGTGACAATTCTCTACGCTTCTTTGGAAAAGTTAGACCGCAGGTTGCTAGAAGCATCTCAGGATTTGGGTGCGAACCCAGTGGAAACTTTCTGGAAAGTGACAGTACCTCAGACGATGCCCGGAATTGCTGCGGGTTCTTTGCTAGTATTTATTAGCTGTTTGGGCGATTTTGTCGATCCAGAGTTGCTCGGTGGAGCTTCGAGCATGACGGCGGCTCGTTTAATTTACAATCAATTTTTGGGGGCGACTCAAAATTGGGGTCTGGGTTCGGCTCTGAGTATGGTATTAATCTTTGCAGTGAGTATCGGAATTGCCCTTTTGCTCAAATATGGCGATCGTAATGCAATTTAAAGAAGTCATTAGTCAGTAGTTATTAGTCATTAGTTATTGGTTACTGGTTATTGGTAGCTACTCACAAATAACAACTGACAACAACCGATTACCAATTACCAATTACCAATTAATTACCAATTACCGATTACCGAGAAATGGAAAATACCCCCGAAAATACACAGGAGGACATACAAGCCGATATGTACTTAAAACCTAAATTTAAGGTTTCTTGGCAGGTAATATTTGCCGTTGTGATGTTTTTTTATATGTACCTGCCCATCCTGGTACTCACCTTTTACAGCTTTAACAAATCGCGTTTTAGCGCCGGCTGGGAAGGATTTACCTTAGATTGGTACGTTAAATTATTTAGCGATACGCGGATTTTAATTGCCCTGAGAAACAGTTTAACAGTGGCTGTTTGTGCAGTGGCAATCTCGGCGGTACTCGGCACTTTGATGGCGGTTGGTTTAGCCCGCTACCGCTTTCCAGGCAAGAGTTTATATCAGGGAGTCTCCTACTTGCCGATTATTATTCCAGATATTGCTACCGCAGTTGCTACTCTGGTATTTTTAGCAGCGCTGGCGATTCCTCTGAGTTTGTGGACGATTGTCGCCGCTCACGTTGTGTTTTGTCTGGCTTACATCGCCCTAGCTGTTTCTACTAGATTGGCCGATTTAAACCCGTATTTAGAAGAGGCTGCCTTGGATTTGGGTGCAACGCCTGTTGAAGCTTTTATTAAAGTTTTGCTCCCTCAATTAATACCCGGAATTGTTTCGGGTTGTCTCCTGTCTTTTGTCCTCAGCATGGACGATTTTTTGATTGCGAGTTTTACCGCAGGTAGCGGGACTACAACTCTGCCGATGGAAATTTTTAGCCGGATTCGGACTGGGGTGAAACCTGATATTAATGCTCTCAGCGTGCTGTTGATAGTAGGTTCGGGAGGATTGGCGTTTTTAGCGGAATATTTGCGCGGCCGGGGCGAGCAAAAACGGGCTAATTAGTCATAGGTTATTAGTAACCAAAAAACCCGGTTTCTTAAAGGAACCGGGTTTCTGAAGCGGTAAGGTGCGAAGTACCCACCCTACATTGGTTCTGCGTCTAGGACAGAATTGCTGCTATTTTGCTGCTGGTAATTTCACTTTAGTAGCCAAACCTAGTGCTTCCAAAACTTGAATTGTCATCCAAGTGAAGTCAATCTCCCACCATTCCATCCCGTGACGCGCAGAGTATTGATAAGCATGGTGGTTGTTGTGCCAGCCTTCGCCGTAAGTCAGGACAGCCACCCACCAACAGTTAGTAGAACTATCCTTTGTTTCGTAAGTGCGATAGCCAAATTTGTGAGTGGCGCTGTTAACAAACCAGGTGCAGTGATAAACGAAAACTAAGCGGACAAAAATTACCCAAACTACAAAGGGCCAGCCGGCTGCTAAGTAAAGCAACACGCCAAAGGCGATTTGAATTGGCAGAAAGTAATTTTGCAAAAACTGGTAAAAGGGGTCGCTCGAAATGTCTTTTGTGCAGCGGGGAATTTCAGCGTGAGCTGGACCTTTATATAGCATCCAGCCGAGGTGACTCCACCAAAAACCCTTTTGGGCATTGTGAGGGTCGAGCGCATTTTGGTCAGAGTGGGTGTGGTGCAATCTGTGCAGCCCAACCCAATCAATTATTCCTCCTTGACAGGCAAGGGCTCCGCAAAATGCTAGAAAGTATTCTACGAATTTTGGTGTCTGAAAACTGCGGTGGGTGAGCAGGCGATGCCATCCGAGAGTTATTCCCAAACCGCCGGTTATCCAGTGCATGAATACTGTTAAACCAACTGCTGTCCAATTGAAGTTACTGGGTAGCAGTGCGAACAAAGCGCCGATATGAAGTCCTGCTAAACTAATAACGTGCTTCCAATTGTATTGGAGTTTTTCTTGCGTTGCAATTGTCATTCTCTTTTTGATTTCTGATGAGATGCCGAGCTAGATTCACGCATAATAGTTGGGATTGAGCAGTGAACTTTTTTGCTGCACACTTGCCCAAACTAATAAAGAATCAATGATAGATTTGGGATTAGGATTGAAAAAAATTTACGGTTGTATAGCAATCCTAAATGATTCAGATAAATTGGTAGGGGTAGTGCTAAGAGTGCCTACCCCCTATCTATCGGGCAACCGGGCGTGGGATTACCCCTACAATAATTATGCAAATGATTTAGGATTGCTATATTCTGAAAATAAAAACTTTGGCTGCTAAACAAAATTTTTTGTTCCCAATTATATTATAACTGATTCGGGTTTGGGTTGGGTCGATCGCACCAGGGGATTCGATCTCTGTTCAACCCAACCTATACCGATCGCAAAAACAGGATTAGCCATTGGTCACAAGCTATTAGTCCAGAACTGATGAGCGACAACCAATGACTAATTGCCGATCGCTATTTTTCTGCTAATTTCACTTTGGTTGCCAAACCCAGCGATTGCAGCAATTGAATTGTCATCCAGGTGAAGTCGATTTCCCACCATTGGAGACCGTGGCGAGCCGAGTATTGAAAGGCGTGGTGGTTGTTGTGCCAGCCTTCGCCGTAGGTGAGCAGAGCCACCCACCAGCAGTTGGTCGAGCGATCGCCCGATTCGTAGGTGCGGTAGCCGAATTTGTGGGTAGCGCTGTTAACCAGCCAAGTGCAGTGGAACACCACCACGATCCGCAGAAACACGCCCCACACCACGAAAGACCAGCCGCCTAATAAATAAAGCAACACACCGAAGACGACTTGGATGGGGATAAAATATGCTTGGAGAAACTTGTATACTGGGTCGTCGCCGATGTCTTTAGTAAAGCGGGGGATTTCCACTCTGATCGGGAGATCCGAGAGCATCCAACCCATGTGGCTCCACCAGAAGCCTTGATTGGAATCGTGGGGATCTGTTTCCGTGTCGGAATGGATGTGGTGTAACCGGTGCATTCCTACCCAGTCGATCGGGCCACCTTCACAGGAAAGGGTACCGCAAATAACTAGAAAATACTCTAGCCATTTCGGTGTTTGAAAACTGCGGTGGGTGACGAGGCGGTGATATCCGAGAGTAATTCCTAAACCACCTGTTACCCAATGCAGGAAGAGTGCTAGCCCGACCGCAGACCAGCTAAAATTACCCGGCAGCAAAGCAAATAAAGCACCGATGTGCAGAAAGGCCATAAAGCCTATGACAGGCCAATCAGGAGAAGTTTTTTTGGAAGTTGCAATCGTCATGAATATATTATGTTTACAAACTAGGGGCCGCATCTACGCCATAATGAACAGCGCGCACGCAAAGGGTGAGCGAGGTATAGATGAATAGCGTTTCACGGCTACAGGAAGCAGAACAGGCACTCTTTCAGATTTTTTCTGGTATTGACACTACAGTCAAGCAAAATCTTCAACGAGTCTTAAAAGCTTTTCGCAGCCACCGGGTTGGAGTCCACCATTTTGCAGGGGTTACGGGTTACGGCCACGATGATTTGGGTCGGGAGACTTTGGACGGGGTGTTTGCCGAAGTGGTAGGGGCCCAGGCTGCGGCTGTCCGGGTACAGTTTGTTTCGGGTACTCACGCGATCGCCTGTGCTCTTTTTGGCATCCTGCGTCCTGGTGACGAAATGTTGGCAGTGGCTGGTTCTCCCTACGATACTTTAGAAGAAGTGATCGGCTTGCGGGGGCAAGGTCAAGGTTCACTGATCGAGTTTGGCATTAGTTACCGTGAGTTGCCTCTAACTCGCGAAGGAAGTTTGGATTGGCAGGCATTGAGCTCTACTATTTCAGCAAAGACTCGCCTGGTTTTTATCCAGCGCTCTTGCGGCTATTCTTGGCGGTCGAGTTTGTCTATTTCTGAGATTAAAAAAATCGTCGCGGTAGTCAAACATCAGAATCCTAACACAATTTGCTTTGTTGATAATTGTTACGGGGAGTTTGTCGAGGATTGCGAACCTACTGCTGTGGGTGCGGATCTAATGGCTGGTTCTTTAATCAAAAATCCGGGGGGTACGATCGTCCCTGCGGGCGGTTACGTGGCCGGGAGGGCTGATTTGGTGGAGGCTGCAACTTGTCGCTTGACGGCACCAGGAATCGGCAGCAGCGGCGGGGCGACTTTTGATTTGAATCGGTTGCTGTTTCAGGGTTTGTTTATGGCTCCCGGTTGTGTGGGGGAGGCGATGAAGGGAAATCATTTGACGGCTTATGTTTTTTATAAGTTGGGTTATCGAGTGAATCCTATGCCTTTGGCTAGAAGACGAGATGTGATTCAGGCGATCGAATTCGGTTCTGCTGATAAGTTAATTGCTTTTTGTCGGGCTGTTCAGCAAAATTCCCCCGTCGGTTCCTATTTAGATCCGGTGCCGGCTCCGATGCACGGGTATGAAAGTCAGTTAGTGATGGCTGGGGGTACTTTTATCGATGGGAGTACGTCGGAGTTTTCGGCTGACGGGCCTCTGCGGGAGCCTTACGTGGCTTTTTGTCAGGGGGGGACTCATTGGACTCATGTATCGATCGCCCTGGAGGATGCGATCGAGGCTGTGGGCCCAGCAAATAAGTCGTAGCGGTGCGGTACGGGGGTTCCCTGGGTTTGCATGGTGATTTTGGGGGATTTTTTGACCACGAATTTCTTCATGTGGTACCCCCCACGTGATTTATCCGTGGAATCAATCCAAAATCGCAAATCGAAAATCACTTATTGCCCCCGCATTTATCTCGCGCAAGTCAATCTAAAATCTAAAATCTAAAATCTAAAATCGATTGACTGCAGATGCAGGCTGATTGACGTTGATGAACGCAGATTAGAAGATGTATCCGGGATCGGCTGCTGGGAGTTGGTTCGCCGGCGCGATCGCGCCGGAACCTGTACTCAGCATCAGAGTTAAAATTAATATCGCTGTATTTGCGAGTTTACTCAGCTTTTTTGAGTGCTTGAATATCACCTTGCATAATCAAACTGACATTGCGGGAAATCTTGTCGATTTCCCAATCCCACCACCGTATTTCTAATAGTTGTGCAACCTCACCATCGCTAAAACGCTGTTTGATTGGATGGGCGGGATTTCCACCGACAACGGTGTAAGCGGGAATGTCTTTTACTACAACGGATTTGGCAGCAATGACGGCACCGTCGCCGATTTTGACTCCGGGCATAATCAGGGATTCATAGCCGATCCAAACATCATTGCCAATGACGGTATCGCCTTTACTTGGCAGTTCCATTAATAAATTCATGGCTGTTTCCCAACCATTCCCAAAAACCGGAAAAGGATAAGTTGAAATCCCGTCGAGTTTGTGATTTGCACCGTTCATTATGAATTTGACGTTGGTGGCGATCGCACAAAACTTGCCAATAATTAACCGATCGTTTCCGTAGTTATAAAGTACATTTCTTTCAAAGTTTTCTGGATCTATTGGATCGTCGTAATATGAGTAATCGCCGACGATAATGTTGGGGGATTTAATAAAGTTTTTGATGAAGCATACGCGCCGTTGGTCGGGCATCGGATATGGTCGGTTTGGATCGGGTCCAATTTCTGTCATAAGTTTCAATCCTTATTTGTTAAGCTACTGGATTAATGTAGTGTTAATTCGAGTCAGGTTTGCTTCTAAGGAATGAGAATTAAATAACTTCCACAAGTTTGTGGGATGGGCGTCCCGCCCGTCCCACAATAACAATTAAAATTGTAAGTTATTTAATTCGCGATCCTAATTCTTTAACATAGAGGATGAGAGTTTGTCAAGGGGTGGTAGAGAAATTTTGGGGCGATCGCCCTGCAAGAAATGAGACACAATGGTAAAAGCCAACATCCATCCGTGTTGCGAAGCGGTTAAAAATCCCAAATTAATATCAAAGAAGCGATCGCAGTGAGATAATTTATGAGAATACGAACCTACGAAATCGGTGATACCCAACAAATTGTAAAACTGTTTTACGACACCATACACGAAGTAAACATCCGCGATTACACACAAGCACAAGTAGATGCTTGGGCGCCAGCAGATATGGATATCGAAAGTTGGACTAAAAGTTTAAGCAGTAAATTTACTTTCGTAGCAGAAGAGGGTGAGAAAATTGCAGGTTTTGGGGAATTAGAAGCAAGCGGCCATATCGATCGCTTTTACTGTCATAAAAATTTTCAAAGACAAGGAGTTGGTAGGCTAATTTTAAAACAAATTGAGTCAAAAGCTAAAGAATTACGAATTAACAAGTTATTTACCGAAGCCAGCATTACAGCTAGACCTTTTTTTGAAAGCCAGGGATTTATGGTGATTAGAAAACAAGAAGTAGAACGGCGAGGACAAAAATTCATCAACTTTGCGATGGAAAAAAATATATAAACAACGATTTGTGTAAAATTAGATCGAAGAGTTTTACTCAGGAGTTGCGATGGTGACGGAAGCTACAAATGTGCTGGGCGGAAAGTTAGAGACTTGCTGCACTTCGCCAATGACAGGATATTATCGGGACGGCAAATGCAATACAGGTGGTGGTGACTTTGGGGCTCACACTGTTTGTGCTCAACTGACAGAAGAGTTTTTGCAATTCACTAAGTCGAATGGAAATGATTTGAGCACTCCGGTTCCCGAATTTAATTTCCCCGGTTTGAAGCCTGGGGATTGCTGGTGTTTGTGCGCTTCTCGCTGGAAGGAAGCAATGGATGCGGGATGTGCGCCGCTTGTGGTTTTGGGTGCGACTCACGCCCTGACTTTGGAATACGTTTCTTTGGATGAATTGAAGCAGCACGCTGCTGATTTGTAGGAAGGGAGGTGCGATCGCTTTTAGTCAATAAGGGCGATCGTCTTTTTCTGATGAATAGCAAATTTATCCTTCGTAACAGAAATATTTAAGTGCGATCGAACGTCACTGTAAAGTTTTATGGTTGAGCTTGTGGTTCCCACTTACAGATAGACTCTGGCTTGAGTGGGCAAGTTTTGGGGGCGATCGGATTTCCGCTGAGTTGTAACCAAGTCAGGTTAGTTAAGGATTGCAATGGTTTGATGTCATAGATTTGATTGTTTTCGAGATTGATCGCAGCCAGTTTAGTCAAAGATAGCAATGGTTTGATGTCGCTGATTTTATTATTGTTGAGGTCTAACCAAGTCAGTTTAGTCAAGGATGCTAGCGGTTTGATGTCGCTGATTTGATTGTTGCTGATGTCTAACCAAGTCAGGTTAGTCCAAGATGCCAGCGGTTTGATGTCGCTGATTTGATTGTTGTTGAGTTGGAGAGTAGTCAGTTTAGTCAAGGATGCTAGCGGTTTGATGTCGCTGATTTGATTGTTGCCGACGGAGAGTGTAATCAGGTTAGGCAAAGATGCTAGCGGTTTGATGTCACTGATTTGATTGTTACTAATGTGGAGTGTAATCAGGTTAGTCAAAGATTCTAAAGGTTTGATGTCGCTGATTTGATTACCCCAGAGGAAGAGTGCGGTGAGACTCGAAAGTTTCTGATTAGCCACATCGCACTCTCTAGTCCCTGCTTCCTTCAACAGCATCTCAACAGTATGTTTAGCTTCTGGAGTCAAAGAATCTTTTTCGCGACACCATTCAGCAAATGTTTTGTTTCCCGATCGCGTTTCTGCAGCCTTCGCCGACACTCCATTTCCAGATAATGCTAGAAGCCCACAACCAGTAAGTGCGATCGACCTTGGTAAATTGATATATTTCTGTGCCACTATAAGTGTCATAATCTTATATATCTAATTGAAAGTTAAAGCCATCTTGCACCACAAACACAACCAATAATTGATTCAGTCCTTTTCAAAGGACTTAAGCTTTGAGGCAGAGGTTTCAACCCCTGCCGGACTGAAGGAAAGAGGGCAATATCATGTCCCTGCAAAATACCTCTTAAAAACTCTCCGAATCACCTCACTCAGGCAACTTATACTGTCCCACAATCCGCTTAGCATATTCCGGCACATGAGCCTCTAATTTCTCAGGATAATTCCGCTTCACGTACAGATAATTGCGAGTGAAATGAGAATCAATCGAAAAACGGGCATATTCCAAACCCTTCGGCCCAATTCTCTCAATAAACACGCCCATTAACTTCGCCGCCCACATCGGCAAAGTCACTCCTTTTTCATAAGCCGGAATGCTTTGCTGAACCGCTTCTTTTCGGTTTCCCTTAGACATCACCGGCTGAGTATTTAACTGATCCGTTACCAAATCTAACATCTCTTGCCCGGTGTCATTTCGCACCACAATCCACTGCCAGCCAAAAGGTGCGCCCATGTAGCCGACAACTAAATCTGCTAAAGAATTCACATAATCAAAACAGCTCAAACAAGAAGGAGCAAAAACATCTTTCAATTCCTTAGTATTCAAGCCAAAAAACGGCACTTTTTCTTCCGAACCATCTTCGTGTTTGAAGTGAACGTTAAAGTCTTGCATAAACTCGTAAGAAACCACCGTTTCAGGAGAACGGCTAGTCGTGTCTAGGAATTTCTGCAAGCCTGCACGGCTGACATTATCAACGCAGGGAGTTCCCAAAACGTAGAGCTTTTCTAAACCGAGTTTTTTCTCGACTGTTCGCAAGGCTTGAATTTGACAGCCGACACCAATTACTAACAGCCGCTTCATCCCCGATTTTTCGATTTGTTCTAATACTGAAAGATTGGGAGAGAGTGTTGGTTTGTTGACTTTTGCTGCCAGAATTTCTTCGCGATTTCTAGCAATTATCGGCATCGGTTGAAAGCGGTCTTCTTTTGTATTTTGGACGCAAACAACGCCTTCTACAATTCCTTTTTCGAGCATTTCAATGGCAATTGTGCTGACGATTCCCGTCCATTGAGCACCCTCAATTGGTTCTTTTTTACGAGCCGCCATCATGTTTTGACTGACTCCGAAATACCAATCGTCGGGATTGTCGAGATTGCGCGATCGCCCGTGAATCTCTGCTTCTAATTCTGCAATATGCTGTGTTAAGAAAGCACAAGATTCCTTGACATAATGGATGTAATATGTATCGCACAAACCGCACTCGCTGCACAGTTCTTTAGCGGGGCGGCGGCTACCCGGTTTGAGGGCTTTGGATTTTTGGTGTTTAGTAGAATCTGTTGCGGTCATCTAAATTACTTATTTTATGCAGATATGGCTTTTGTTAGGATATCACAGCAATTTCCCTTGATTTACCTCCTTTATTCTTTCTTTCATTCCCCGCAGGCGGACGCAAGGTTGTGCGGGAGCAAATTCGGTTCGCCCGAAATTGGCGGTTTTCAAAACTTAAAAAATATTAGTCAGGACTTACCTAGCTGGCGCTAGAAACCCGGTTTCTTCCTGAACACCTCACTGTTAAACCTAAGATTTAGGGTAAAAACCGGGTTTCTTTGTGTAGTTTGGGTAAAAAAATTCGGTTTCAGATCATCGCAGTGCGTCGAGGAGTCTTTGTGTAAGTCCTATTAGTATCAATCCGGATCGAGGGGGCGATCGCGCGAATACATTGCCAAATAAAGCTATAAAAAAATGGTAAAAATGTTTGTGACAACAGCCGTCGCTGGCATCATGATGAATCTCGCAATTTCGAGCTTAGGATTTGCTGCTTTAGTTCGTCCTGTTCCCGCTATGAATCAAACTGTTGTGACTCTAGAAAGAATGCTCAGCGCGACACAAAAGCCGGCGGCGCTGAACTATTCGCGCCTGGGGATTGGCGGCGTTCGGTTGGGGATGGCTGTAGAAGAGGCAAAACGTAAGTTGGGAAAACCGCAGCGCGACGAAACTAAACCTGCTGGGCCTGGCATCGGTGGCAAGATTCGCACGCTAACTTACTCAGGATTGACGGTAGCAGCATGGGAGGGCAAAGTTTATTTAGTTTCTACTACCAATCCCAAGTTTCTGACAATGGATGGTGTGAAGCTAGGAGATAACAGCCAAAAAGTCGTTAAAACTTACGGTTACGGGTCGCAATCTGTTAAAAGTGGAGTGACTCGCTTGACTTACAGCAATGACCAAAAGGCTTCTAATTTGATTGTGGAAATTAAGGGCGATCGCGTGCAAAAAATTATTGTGAGCACACAGCTAAACTGAAATATTAAATAACAGTGCAAAAGTCCCGGTTCACAAGTTTGTAGTAAGGACTTTATTCCTTATTTATGAGGATTTTTAGCTCTTCGGTGAGTTGACAGGAGGGCTTTTTCCTCATGTACGCGCGTGCGTAGCTATCCCGTAGGGAATCGCCCGCGTCTCCTTAATCCTCTTCATCCTCATCCGACAATTTTGTCATTTCCTCAGCAATTAGTGTCTGAAAATCCTCTCCGCAGTGCACGTTCAGATGGATTGCAGAGAGGAAGGAACTCTGCTATAATTTCAGCTTTTTGTCGATCGCTCAAATCAGGTAACTGAAGCTGATAGATTAAAGCAATCACATTTTGACACTCCGTACCCAATTCATCAATTAACGTTCTCAGTGTAGAATTAGTTACAGAAATTGTCCGATCGCTAACTTGCATATTGACTTATGTTGTTTTGGAATAATTAAACCGCAGAGAGCGCAGAGGGCACAGAGGAAGAGAAGAGAGAGATGAATAATTCCGATCTCAACGGATTTGATATTACCCATAAAAAAAGTAGAGGTGCGATCGATCGCACCTCTACAATAATTCTAAATAAGGTGCACCGAGTGCACCCTACCAATTAGCGGTTCTGGGGAACAGGAGCACTCGGTGCTCCAGAAAAAGTCGTCTCACCAGTCTTAGCCCGCTTTTTGATCAAGATAGGCTTGACGCTGTTTTCTCCACCAATCGGGGGATCTTCTTGTTGAGCGTAATCAGCGCCCATCCAAGCAGGACGGCTTTGATCGAAAGCCATTTGCAAAGCAGCAGCGGCGATCGCGTGGGAGTCGTACTCCTCGGATAACTGAGACACCAGAGGCAAGAAAGATGCCATCCGTTCGCCAGCCAAAGCTTCGCGAACTTTACCCTGCATCTTTTCCAACTGACGTGCTTCAATTTGCGCCCGTGTCGGAATGTTTCGCACTGTCAAGCTCGATCGCACGTGGCGTTCAATCAAACGCAGTTTGCGGCGATCGACCGGTTGAATCAGCGTAATCGCCGTTCCTTCGCGACCAGCCCGGCCCGTGCGTCCGATCCGGTGAACGTAGCTTTCCACACTGTCGGGCAAATCGTAGTTAATCACGTGAGTCAAGTGATCCACGTCCAAACCCCGCGCCGCAATATCAGTCGCCACTACCCAGCGCACCTGACATTGGCGGAACCGATGCAACAAACGTTCCCGTTGTGCCTGATTCAAATTACCGTGATACTCATCAACGCTGTGACCTGCTGCTTGCAGTTGGCTGGTGAGTTCTGCTGCCGACTGCCGAGTCCGCACAAAAATCAGTGCAGATTCCGGGTCTTCCATTTCTAGGATTGGCTGTAGGGCTCTTGCCTTCGACCAGCCGCGGGGAATCATGTACACACCTTGGCTGATGCGCTTTGGCGTTGCTTTTGGCTGTTCTACGGTGACGTTGACTGGGTTACGCAAATGCCGCGCCACCAATTTCCGAATGGAAGGTTCCATCGTCGCCGAGAAAAATGCCGTTTGACGTTCTTTTGGTGCAGCATCCAAGATTTTTTCCACATCTTGGATAAAGCCCATGCTCAGCATTTCGTCAGCTTCATCCAAAACCAGCCATTGTACCTTGTCTAGTTTCAGGCTGCCGCGGCTGAGCATATCCAATATGCGTCCGGGTGTACCGACAACGACGTGCACGCCGCGCTTCAAACGCTGCATTTGACGATCGATCGATTGACCGCCGTACACTGTCAGAACTTGCAGAGAGCGACCCACTTTTACCGGGCCGTCGCTGCTGATGCCGCTCAAATCACGGATGGCTTCAGTTACTTGCATCGCCAATTCGCGAGTCGGCGTCAGCACCAGTGCTTGCACCGCAGTCACATCTAAATCAATCCGCTCCAAGATGGGCAACGAGAATGCTGCCGTTTTGCCTGTCCCTGTTTGGGCTTGACCCACAACGTCGCGACCTGCTAACAGGTGCGGAATTGCTTGTACTTGGATGGGAGTAGGTTCTGTAAAGCCTAGTGTTTCCAGATGGAGAACGAGTTCTTCCGAAAGACCTAAGCCTTCAAACAATAAATTCATTAATGCTCCTAATAACGAGTCTTAGCCTTCTAAGTTGCCCAACTCGGATGCGGATTTCTGCTCGGCGGCAGGAACTCATAAGAGTTCTTTATGGTGCTGCGCCTGCGCGCACCTTCTTAAATAGCAATCGAGTATAGGGCAGCTCCGTCGATGGTGACTAAATTTACCAATTCGACAGCCGTCTTTGATTTTGTGACATCACCGATACCAACCGCCAGGGGTCGGGTTATAGGCTTCCAACATTCTTAAAACAGGACATTGGACTTCCTTTGAGGTACTTGCAAGCTTTCCCTCTTAGGCATTTTATAGTGAGGATCATGACCAGCCCCACTTCACTACATAGTAGTAGTAACAGGTTGTTTGGTTCAGGCGCTATCCCGCAATCCGTCGCCTGCGGGATTGAGCAGGGGATGGGGCGACCGTCAGTCGATTTTAGATTTTAGATTTTAGATTTTAGATTGACTCCACAGATGAATCAGGGAGCTTTAACTTTCTTCTAAAATTTTTATCTCTCCACGACTTAAGCCGGAGGCTTGTATTCCTTTTTGGGCTACCGTTACCGCCTATCCATCTCAACACTCTTTCGGGATACCGTTGTGGTGTAAGGCGGACGGCGAAGCAATCTCAAATTATCCCCGCTTATTTCTGGCTTGTTATCATCATAACTCTTTACATTCAGAAACAAAACATTAAATTCGTTAAAATTCTCCGATCGTTCTGTAGAGATTACCGCACCCCTAGGGGGAGGGTCGATTGCCAGATAGGGGCTAAAAAAGTTTAGAACCCTTTGATACCTATCTTTGCACAATATTGTACAAACCGTTACTTTTGCTGCACAATCCGCTAATCATTTTTGGCTGGTGTCTGGTTTTTGTTCGCCTCACCGTCTCAGGCGACAGTTCCAGCAACACTTACACTTGACCTCGCCCAGCAGCGGATACAGTCCCACGTCAACTCATGAGGGTCGATCCCACAATTTTAGACAAAAGATCGAGCTCCCAGATCAGTCTGTGCAGTCAATC
>NZ_JAUBOQ010000011.1:21938-54080 GCF_036700325.1 Microcoleus sp. Z1_B2 | reverse complement strand
AGATCGAGCTCCCAGATCAGTCTGTGCAGTCAATCTCAAATCTCAAATCTCAAATCTAAAATCGACTTGACCCCGCCGAGCACCGGATACAGTGCCACGTCAACTCATGAGGGTCGATCCCACAATTTTAGACAAAAGATCGAGCTCCCAGATCAGTCTGTGCAGTCAATCTCAAATCTCAAATCTCAAATCTAAAATCGACTTGACCGTAGAGGTCGTAGACATCTGCACCAGTAATTTTCACAGATACGATCGATCCCAGTCGCGCTTCTCCTGTCACATAGACGAGTCCATCTACTTCTGGGGAAAACCGAGCGGATCTACCAATCAACTCACCTGTCTCTGGTTGTTCTTGTTCTATCAGGACATCAACTACCTGACCGACAGACTCTTGATTCTTCTTCAATGATATAGGTTGTTGTGCCGCCATTACCAAATTGCGCCGCATTTCCATTATTTCTGCAGGTATTTGCTGGGGCAAGCTGAAGGCTGGGGTTCCTTCTTCTGGCGAAAATACAAAAACTCCTACGTGATCGAATTCGTGGCGCTTGACAAATTCCAGCAAGTGTGCTGCGTGTTCGTCGGTTTCGCCGGGGAAGCCGACAATAAAAGTTGTCCGCATCACGGCGCCGGGAAGTGCTGCTTTGAGCCGATCGACTATAGCATCATTGATCCCGGCTTGAAAAGGCCGATTCATCGCCTGCAGAATTTCCGGGTGCGAGTGTTGCAGGGGTAAATCCAAATACGGCAAAACGTTGGGCGTTTCGCGGATTGCTGCTACAACTTGCGGAGTCAAACCTGTAGGATAGGCGTAGTGCATCCGAATCCAAGGTACATCTACTTCACCCAAAGCGCGCAGTAGTTCGGCGAGTTTCGGTTCGCCATAAATATCTTTGCCGTAGTTGGTGGTAATTTGAGAAATTAAGATAATTTCTTTTACCCCTTCGGAGGCTAATTGCTTAGCTTCCGCGACGATAGACTCGATCGTCCGCGATCTTTGATTTCCGCGCAAGTGCGGGATAATGCAAAATGCACAGCGGTAGTCGCAGCCTTCTGCTATACGCAGATAAGCCACACCTTCCGATGTCGTGCGGTAGCGGGGAGTAGTTTCGTCAGCGATGTAAGTAGGTTCACTAGAGACGAGGGAAACTCGATCGCCCTTTTCCACCTGCTGCATAACATTGACGATTTTATGATAGTCGCCAGTGCCGACAATTGCGACTGCTTCCGGCAATTCGTCCAGCAATTCCTGCTGAAAGTGCTGTGCCATGCAGCCGGTGATCACTACTTTTTTATTAGCTTCTGCCAATTCTACCAAGGTGCGGACCGACTCTTCTCGCGCAGCTTGGATAAAACTACAAGTATTGACTACAACATAATCGGCTAATTCTTCATTAGAATCCACTTGATAGCCCGCTTGAGCCAGCAAGCCGATCATGTGTTCGGTATCGATGCGATTTTTTTCGCAGCCGAGGTGAGTAAATGCGATCGTTGGCTTCGTTGCCATGCAGTAATAGTTAGTGTTGCGCTATTTTTAAGAACGTTTTATGATATCACACAATTTAAAAAATTGCAATGTGTATGTGGAAGCTCTGGACTGTTGTGGTGTCCGCAGTTGTTGTGTGATATTTGTGCGATCGTGGGCGAGATGAGAATTTTTAGGCTTTGTGCGATCGTACTTTCCCGCTTTTTCGCTGCCAGATTTTGACCCAATTGTCAGGTTTTGGTGTCGTCGGAAGGCTTCGACAATCTTACGCCCTTTGCATAATTTCGACTTGCTAGTTCGGCAAGCCAGCAAGAAAAATCTTCTCTGCTGTTAAGCTCAATTCTGGAAAAGCCAGCGACTCAACAGTCTCGCTTCCCCTAAACTGTTTTACCTGATACTCCCCATCTACTAGCTGGTAAATCGAGAGAGTGGGTTGTTTGGGATTGCCGATAAACTTGCGACCGCCTAAACCAAGATAGTCTACAATCCAGTATTCGGGAATGCCCATTTCTTCATAGTCGGAAGCTTTGAAAAAATAATCATCCCGCCAGTTCGTACTGACCACCTCTACAGCTAGTCGCACCGAAGACCCCATCGTGATGACTGATTCTTTTTTCCAGCGCGGTTCGTTTGCAAGTGCGGTTCGGTCTAGGACAATTACATCTGGCTGGTAGCCAGATTCGTTACGCGCAAGCTTGAGCAAGCAATCACCAGGGATAGAGTAAGGCAATTGCAGTCGCCTGATTTCAAAATTGATTTCACCGGAAATGAAACCTGTAACGTCGGAATGGTCGCCAGTTCCTAAAGGCATTTCAACAATTACTCCATTGTGTAGTTCGTACTTGTGGACAGAGTTCTCTGGATACCAAGCAACGAACTCATCAAACGTGATTGTTTTGGATATGGTTTGGATCATGTTGTGTTTTCCTCTGTCTGGTGATTAGTATGCGGAAAGCTCAAATATTACACAAGGATTAGAGGCAACGTTGCCTCTAATCCTTGACAAATTAAACTGTAGTTGATATAATTGGGATCGCCCGTCCTGACAAAACAGCACTTGGTACAAAACGCCGATTTGTCACAAAATTGGTGTCCTTTTGTACCCATTTGATATCCTTTTGATACCCGATCGCCCCCCACTCCTTCTAGCTCGGCTCGGTTAAGGGCAGACCGCCTCGAAAAATCAACTCGGCAGTCAACCTCAACTCTGGGAAAGCCAGCGATTCAACTCGGTCATCTCCCCGAAACTGGCTGATTTGATACTCGCCGTCAACCAACTGGCAAACCGAGAGCGTGGGTTGCTTGGGAGTGCCGATGAACTTGCGGCCGCCCAAACCAAGGTAGTCCACAATCCAGTATTCGGGGATGCCCATTTCTTCGTAGTCAGCGAATTTGAGATGGTAATCGTCCCGCCAGTTGGTACTGACGACCTCTACAGCCAGTCGCACCGAAGACCCCATCGTGATGATGGATTCCGTATCCCAGCGCGGTTCTCTCTGGCGCAGAGCTGCTTCGTCTAGGACAACTGCGTCTGGCAGGTAGCCCGCCTCGTTGCGGACGGGTTTGAGCAGGCAGTCGCCGGGGATGGAATAAGGTAAGGAGCGGCGGTCAATTTCGACTGATAGTTTTGAACGGATGAAACCTGTAACGCGGGAATGACGGCCGGTTCCTAAAGGCATTTCAACAATTACTCCATTGTGTAGTTCGTACTTATGGACAGAGTTCTCTGGATACCAAGCAACGAACTCATCAAACGTGATTGTTTTCGATATGGTTTGGATCATGTTGTGGTTTCCTCTGTCTGGTGATTAGTATGCGGAAAGCTAAAAGATGGCACAAGTCTTTTCGGTAAAATACTGAAAATTCTTGACATAGGAAGTGAAGTTTACTATAAGATTGTGTCCACAATGTCAAAATACCGATCGCGCCGATCGACTGAATCTAAAACTATCCACAGAAGTTCTTGATACGATCATTATTTCACAAATTTTGTGATGTTTTAGCTACTCCGATCGCAAACTCAGCCTGAGTCATCTCTGCAAGGCATTTTGCAACATACTTTCAAAAAAAGTATCCAGAGAAGTTCCTGATGCTTTCGTCATTGCAGAAAGCACACTTTTCTGAGCAAAAGAACAGTACAGCCCCGCTTCCAAAAACCAAGGTTGTCCCTGCGGATCGATGCGAAAATCAAATAGACTATAATCGCGACAACCCAAAGCGATGTGGCATTTTCTGGCCATATCCCAAACTCTCTCGGTTGCCGGATCGCTGATGTCCACTATCCACGATTTGGTACTATCCTTAGCGACACAGCTCAAGTTGCCATCGTCATTTTGTTTGAGCTTATCAGCATAACTCCGAATCGGTTTGGTATCAGCATCTAGAGCATACTCTTCCAGCGGTAAACAGACTAATTCGCCTGCTTTGATGATAATTCCACAGCGAACTTCTCTACCCAATTCAATGAATTTTTCTACTAGCACTTCCTCGGAATGAGTCAATGCTGTCTCCAAAGCCGCATCATAGTCAGCAGCATTTTTAACTAAGGCAACTCCCAGAGAATTATCCGCATTCAGCGGCTTGAGCACCACCGGAAAGTCAATAGAAGGTCGATCGCCCGCGCGGACAACTTCTCCCAACGGTACACTTACCCCAGCGGCTGCTACTACTGCCTTAGTCTTGGCTTTGTCAGCAGTCAGCGCCATCAACTCTGCCGGATTACCCACATAAGGAATATGCAGCAGATCGAACAAGCTGCGGTATTGAGTCATGCCGGGGATGCAAAACATCTGCGGTACCATTACGTCAATCTTTAGCTGTGTCAGCACCTCTACAGCGCCCGCTAGAGACATGGGATTAGCGGCTGCGATCGCACCTTGATCGAGAGATGTAGGAAAACGCCATTGGCGATCGGGAGAAATATAGGCTATATGAAATTCATAGAGTGCTGAATTAGCCGTATTTTTTAGACAATCTTCTGCATAAAGCCGCGATAAATTACAGAAAAAATCGCTAACTGCCGATCCGACTAAATGCAAAACCCGTACTACTGACATCCTCAATCTCCCCCTATTTCCACAAGTTTGCCAATATTAAAATCAATCCGAATCCACTCTTTCGGCTTCTGTAAATTTCCCCATAACAACAAGGGAATTTGCCAATGATGCACCATCAAAAACGGCAGCGGATCGTCCCACTCGAAGATAGCATCTTTGCCTTGGGCGATAATTTGTAACCGCTCAGAAACGAGCTTCGGCGATCGCAAATGAGTCACCAATCGCCAAATTTCATGGTAAATCCAGTAAGTCGGGCGACTAGATGCCAAAGGCTGCACAGTCTGCGGTAAAGGGTCGGGTTCCAAATAAGCTTTTGCCACATCGGGATGGTTGTAAAACATCGTGATGGCTGAATGGGTGCGGGGGTTGCATTCGATCGCGTAAATCTCTCCATCATCCGCCGCCTGAATGAAATCAAAGGAAACTTGTCCTGTCAGATTGAGACTCTTGGCAAATTGACGAATCCAATTTTCGATATCCGGGCGATCGACATTCTGGTAATTCACCTGAAAAGCCGACGATTCACAGCAACAGTGCAACTGAAGATGACCATCACGAATTGTACTATGAGTGCAGAATTCTTGCCCCGGAATATACTCTTGCATAATCCAAGGTTTACTCTCGGAAATTGGTAATGAGTTGACAAAGGTGGCAGTTTCTGCTGGGGTTTCGCAGGGTAATTTAGTTAAGTTTAACCTGCGAACAGAATCGTAGGGAATACTTTTGATTATATATGGACGCTGTGCATCACTAAAATCAAAATCGATTACTTGCTGCGGATTAGTAATGCGATAAGACTTCGGAACTCGCAGCCCCAATGCTTCCGCTGCTTTTGCAAAATCATATTTATCATCCAATCGTTGCAGAGTTTCGACATCGACGTGCATTACCGTACAGTGCCCAGAAAGTACCCTTTTGACTTCGGCATCGTAGTAACTGGCGACTGGACTACAAACGGGAACGTAAACATTAACTTTCTCTTGTTGGACAATTTTTAAGAGTGCTTGGGGGTATTCATCTGTCTGGGGGTTTGGTACTGTGTAAAAGCGATCGACTGCCCAAGAGTAACGATGACCCGTCAGCCAGTATTTCTCGGTTTCTACCAAAATTACCCGATGACCGGCCTGATGGAACGATCGGGCTAGCTGCAATGCTTTGGTCATCTTGCCGCCACTGATTAAAATCGTTTGGGGAGTGGCTGTAGTCGATCGAGACTGAAACGGTTTGATGATGATGGATCTCAGTAGGGCGATCGCAGTTAAAGCAATATTCAGGGGCATTACTAATAGCAGCAAAATTAATGTGGCTATGGTTTTGAATGCAGTCTGGAAGCGCCTATTCCCAGTGTTTGTTTCCTGTTCAGATGGCATCGCTGCCACAGAAACTGTTTCGAGCATAATTTTCTAGTAAGTAAACACTCTAATTAAAGGTAATATCAAATCTGTTAGCATCAGAAATATTCACATCTCTCCGATCTTCATCTGCGTTAATCCGCGTTAATAAATTGTCATCTGCGGTTCATAAATTATCTTTTTTAAACCGCAGATGAGGGAAGATAAACACAGATTAACGCAGATGAATTAGATCGAATCCGGTTGCACTGATCTGATCCGGCTAAATCCGCATTAGGACTTTGACCGATCCCGCCTGATTAAGGGGATCTCCGGGGCAAGAGAACACGCTCTAAACGCGCCGAATTAAGGTCAATCCATCTCTCAGCGGCACTAACACTTGCTCTACGCGCGGATCGTCAACTAGAGCCTGGTTGAATTTGGCGATCGCAACTCCGTTATCAGTAGCAGTACCCGACAAATATGGCTGTCCCTGCATCAGAGTATTGTCTGCACATATCAAGCCATTGGGAGCCAACAGCCCGGTAGTTAGGAGTAAATCGAGATAGTCTATGTATCCAGCTTTATCAGCATCGATAAATACCAAATCGAACACTTCTCCATTAGCAGCCAATTGTTTCATGGTTTCTAGAGCCGGTGCCACCTTGACTGAGATTTTGTGGCCGGCAGTAGATTCGTGAAAACACTTCTGGGCAAATTCAGCGACGTAAGCATCTACTTCGCAGGCTACCACCACTCCATCCACTGGCAGGGCTTCGGCCATCGCTAGTGCTGAGTACCCGGTAAACATCCCGATTTCCAGTACGCGCTGTGCTTTGGTGAGATGGACGAGAAATTTCAGCATTTGGCCTTCCACATGGCCCGATAGCATTTCCTGTTCCAACTGCCGCACTGTCTCGCCGTCAGAGAATCGCTTACTCCAATCTTCTGATTGGGTGCGCTTCACTAACGTGGCTAAGGCGGGAGATTCCGGCGTGGTACAAAGGTTCAGGTACGGATCGAGACCATTTGCTAGTTCGTAGGCTTGTTGTAATTGGGCCTTGAAAGCTCGATCGAGATTATCGATTTTTTCTACTTGCGAGGCGAGACTTTCGAGTAAGGAGGCTAAAATCCCGACTGGGGTAACGGGTCTCATCTTTATACCCCGGCTGTGGAACGAGTTGCAACTTTCTGCAATACCACATACATATCCTCGCCATCGCCATGACGCGGGTAGCCCTGACAGATTTCTCGATGCACCGCTAGGGCTTCATCCAACTCAGTTCGAGTTAAATCGTTCATGAAAAAGCAGTCACCAATGGGGCATGGAGCTGCTGCACGCTGAAGGCCGTCGCGGGTACGACTGATCGATGTTGTGGCTTTCCAGAGCAGTTCTGATGTGAGATAAGGGCTGTCTATTGCTAGTCCGAGGCGGCTCATTAATCTTAAGATGCGATCGCGATCGGCGATCGAAATGTAGCCCCGCAGTTGGGCAATGGTGGCCGAAAAAGCCATATCGATGGCGACACTATGGCCGTGGAACATCGGAATTTCCGGTGTTAGTTCCAGCGTCGGACTCCAAGTGTGACCATAAGCTATCACTCGATCCAAATCTAGCTCGTGGAGGTTTGGTACTTCTAAGGCCAGCATTGACTGAATCGCGTTGTAGGTTAAGCGATGGGCCACTTCCCGCAGTTCAGATGTGCCGTCTAAATAACCAAAATGGCTGTGCAGCAATGCTTCGCCGTAGTTTTCTAACAACTCGAAGATTTCTTTGTTGCCTACTACGGCGATCTTAATTAACTCTGCCATGCCGTTTCGTATTTGGTCGATCGGCAGAGTTTTCAGAAAGGAGAAATCTAAGATTACTTTCTGCGAAGCGTGGTAAGCGCCGAGGCGGTTTTTCAGCTTACCGTGGTTCACAGCTACTTTGATTGCCACACTGGCATCAATCAGCCCAATTAAAGTTGTCGGTACGCGAATGTAGTTAGTCCGACGGCGATAGGATGAGCAGGCAAAACCAGCTACGTCTGTCGTCAATCCACCACCGACTACCAAAACAGGCTCCTTCCGCACGAGTCCGAAATCAACGAAGGCATCTATGATGCTTTCAAAAGTTTTTAAGGTCTTATCAGGTTCCTTGATATTAACTGGAAAGACTGTTAAATCTATCTCGTGATGCTTGAAATAATCCTGCATCTGTCCACCATAAAGACCATAGACTGTTTCATCTACAACCATTAAACAGCGACCGAATTGGCGGTAACTATCCGCAATCTCAGGATTCTCCAGCTTGAAAGCACCATCTACGTAGAGCAAGCTGAAATCTATTTTTTCGTACCCCTCAATTTGAAAAGCTCGATCGGTAGATGTAAACGTAGCTTGAATGTCACCCATAAGATTTTTGCACTTTCATGTTGATCAGTAACTGTAAGTATCTGGGCGAGCTTCAAAAGTATCAATCCTTTTGCTGGCAAACTTCCTAGACATTAACTTGACAATTTGTCATTTAATATGAACTTAACAATCTACCTAAAAATTTACTTTCAGAGTTGTTTGTTAAGACTAGGTTAAATACTGCTTATCGAGTATTTATACTTAAAGCATTTTGAGGATTGATTTGAGACCGCCTCAATGCTTACACAAAATTCAACATAACGAATTTCTCATCTTTATGCAACCAGATTCAGTAAAATTTGATATATTTTTTTTTTATATCATATTATCCAGAGACAAATCGCGAAAACCGGAAATTACAGCAGCCTCATCTATTGAAACGACTCGTTGCGATCGATCGTTGAAATCACTTTATCTTTTTTGAGCGGGTTCGCTGCGTATTTCCAGTTGATTAGACCTCTTGCAAAAGTCCTTTTCATAAATTTATTGGACGGGCGGGACGCCCATCCCACAAGAAAAAATAACTTTTGTGGGATGGGCCCCAGATCCCGTCCTAGTTATTTTTGCAAGAGGTCCATTATCAACCAAATTAAATATCCAATCAGCCGATTAATGCCTAGTTAATAAAGGGAATAATAAACCTGGATTTTAGATTACGAAATTTCCTGGGAACATATAGCAATCCTCGCATCATTTGTAAAAATATGTAGGGGTAGTGCTAAGAGTGCCTACCCCAGCCTGCATCGGGGCAACCACGGGGTTTGCCCCTACAAGAATTACACGAATCATTTAGGATTGCTATAAATCAAGCCCGATCGCCCGACAGCACTTTAACAGCAGCAGACGCAGGTAATGGAGCGTCAATCGATTTTAGATTTTAGATTTTAGATTTTAGATTTTAGATTTTAGATTTTAGATTTTAGATTTTAGATTTTAGATTTTAGATTTTCGATTTTCGATTTTCGATTTTAGATTTTCGATTTTCGATTTTAGATTTTCGATTTTCGATTTTCGATTTTCGATTTTAGATTTTAGATTTTAGATTTTAGATTTTAGATTTTAGATTTTCGATTTTAGATTTTAGATTTTCGATTTTAGATTTTAGATTTTAGATTTTCGATTTTAGATTTTCGATTTTAGATTTTCGATTTTAGATTTTAGATTTTCGATTTTAGATTTTCGATTTTCGATTTTCGATTTTAGATTTTCGATTTTAGATTTTAGATTTTAGATTTTCGATTTTAGAATTGACTTGCGCGAGATAAATGCTCTTTCTTGAGGATTTTAGATTTTAGATTTTGGATTGATTCCACGGATAAATGACGTGGCGGGTACCACCTTTGAAATTATTGGTCAAAATTGCCGCCCAAACTATTAACTTGAGGCATCAAAGTACCCATTTCCAATGGGCAAGATATTGGTCTAATTTGTCGATCGGCCCAGAGTGGAATTTTTACCTTGGGGGCGGGTATAATCACCACCCCACAAGAGTCTTAAGATTTTTCCCGATGCAAATCTTGATGCTTTTTAGCTTAAAAATATTGCTAGCCGAACTTACGAGGGGATTTGATCCGACGATACATCGGGGGCGATCGCCAGATTTGCTTCACCCGAAAGCACTTGAGCAGCAGATCCAGTAGTTAATCGATGATCGTAAGAGTGTGTTCCCAAACCCTTAACTTGGCGCATCAAAGTACCCATTTCCAAAGCACTCATCGCATAATTCCAGCCCAAATTGCTTTTAATTCCAGCCCTTTCCAAAGCTTGCTGCATCGTGTCAGTCGTCACCACCCCAAAAATCACCGGCACCCCTGTCTGAAAAGCAGCCGCAGCAATTCCCTTAGCAACCTCACCAGCCACAAAATCGAAATGAGGAGTTTGGCCCCGAATTACCGCACCCAGACAAATTACCGCATCGTAGCGGTGAGAAAGAGCCGCTTGGCGCGCCACCAAAGGAATCTCAAAACTTCCCGGAACCCAAAAAAAGTCCACCTGAGATCCATGAGGATTAATATCAACCCCGTGGCGTTTCAAACAATCTTGACATCCCTCCAAAAGTTTGTTAACCACCAAATCGTTAAAACGACCGATGACAATCGCAAATCGCAAAGATTCGGTGTGAGTAAAAGTTCCCTCGAAAACAGTCATAGTGTTCTACTTTAGATTTTAGATTTTAGGTTTTAGAGTTTTGTTTGTGAGAAGGCAAAAGTCAGAAAGCAGCAGCATCTCATTTGAATCTCAAGTGCAAAAACATACAGAATCGCGCGGTCTGGAAAATGCCTAGCTTCTGCCGAATGCCTTTCAATCGCTGGTGAATGCCTTCATCCTTCTATCTTTTACCTTCTTTATCCGATAGACTTGGGTGAAATTAAACGACTAAAAAGTTCAATACACCCACTGCAATAACCAGCAAAAACCACAGACCCGATCCGACATAAATCAGGGATTTAGACTGATTCCAGTTTTGGGGAGAGGCATAAGCAACTGGCACGCCAACGACCATCACAAAAGACAGCAGTACCAGACCCAGTAAAACGACTTGAAACAGAATTGATAACATCTTTTCTCCTTTCGATATAACCGTGCGTTGAGCGGAAATAGTTTCCCAGAACCGAAAAAAATCTTCCAAATTCTAGTTTTTGACAGTTTCCCGATAGTCGATCGAGAAATTGTCGGTTGATTGATACGAAAGAACCCAGGCAAATTCGGGCGTTGCGCGAACAGGCGTCAGCGGCTCTTAAGATTTTTATCAATTTTATCATTGTTCGTTACAGCACAGAAAACTGGAAAGGTTAACTTAAAGCCCGATCGACACATCCGGTTTCAGAGGGCGAGAAATTGCTACTGTTTGAGTTAGAGATGCGGGATTTTCGGCTATGGACTTAGTTTTGTGCCACACAACAGCAGATTTTGACGCCTTGGGGGCGGCGGTGGGACTTTGCGTGCTGCGCCCCGGTAGCAGGATCGTATTGACGGGCGGGTGTCATCCGACGGTGCGGGACTTTTTGGCGCTACACCGCGACGAGTACCCACTGATTGAACGCCGATCGGTCAATCCGCAACAAATTCGATCGATTACTATAGTGGATGCCTCCGGGCGCGATCGTTTGGGAAAAGCCGCCGAGTGGCTGGATTTGCCACAAGTAAGGGAAATTGCTATTTTCGACCACCACCTAGAAGCGCATTCAGACATCCCCGCTACTGTTACGCAGATCGAAGCAGTCGGAGCCAGCACAACATTAATTGTTGAAAAGCTCAAAAATCAAGCAGAAAACAGCGACATACCCTTCCGCCTTCTGCCTTCGGAAGCAACAGTAATGGCCCTCGGCATCCACGTCGATACAGGTTCCCTCACCTTTGAGGGCGCAACTGCGCGAGATGCCATAGCTTTGGCCTGGTTGATGGAACAGGGAGCGAGTTTGGGGGTAATAGCTGAATATGTAGAACCCGCTTTGTCTCCTCAATTGCAAGATTTGCTGAGAGAAGCGCTCAAGAATTTGCGATCGGAAACTTTGCACGGTTACAGCGTAGCCTGGGTGCTGCTGTCTACTGAAGCTTATGTTCCGGGACTTTCTTCGCTGGCTTCTCGCTTGCTCGATTTAACGGAAACCGATGCTCTGCTGTTAGGTAATGTTTATAAATTTAGCGACAACGAAAACAACCGCAACATCGCTCCAGAATCGCCAGTTTCCAATCGATTAACTATTATCGGTCGATCGCGCATCGAAGGCACAAACCTCAGCGAATTGTTCAAACCCTTCGGCGGCGGAGGCCACGCCCGCGCCGCTTCCCTCGCTACCCGCGATGTTGACCCCCTGCTGACTTTAAATCAGTTAGCTGACGAACTGAAAGCTCAAATTCCCCACCCTCCGACAGCGCGCGAGTTAATGTCGTCTCCAGTGCGGAGTATTCGCCCGGAAACCTCGGTGGGGGAAGCTCACCGTATACTCCTACGTTACGGACATTCAGGGCTTTCTGTGGTCGATGCGGGCGATCGACTGGCTGGCATTATCTCGCGCCGCGACATTGACATTGCCCTGCACCACGGTTTCAGCCACGCCCCCGTCAAGGGTTACATGAGTCCGCAGTTAAAAACGATCGCCCCAGATACCTTGCTGCCGGAAATTGAATCTTTAATGGTGACATACGATATCGGGCGCTTGCCAGTATTGGAAAACGGTCAACTGGTGGGAATTGTGACTCGCACTGATGTGTTGCGGGAATTGCACCAGCAAAAAGCGCGAGACAGGGGAAGTAATGCAGAATTCTCTTATTGTGCCGTGTCCGAATCGGTTGAGCAGTTGTTGCGATCGCGCATCAGTCCCGAATTATGGCAATTATTGTCGATCGCCGCCAATATTGCCCAAAATCGCGGCTGGCAACTTTATATTGTGGGTGGAGCAGTCCGGGATTTACTCTTAGCCACGGATGATACACTGGCGCTAACAGATATCGATTTGGTTGTGGATGGAAAGTGCGGTTCCGACGATTCCGGTGCTGGTGTCGAGTTAGCTTCATCGCTGCAAAAACTTTACCCTGAATCGCGTTTGGACGTTCACGGTCAATTTCAAACCGCCGCGCTTTTGTGGCACAAAGACTCTGCTTTCGGCTCGCTGTGGGTGGATATCGCTACGGCTCGCACTGAATTTTACCCTTATCCGGCGGCAAATCCTGAAGTTGAAGCGAGTTCGATTCGCCAAGATTTGTACCGCAGGGATTTTACAATTAATGCGCTGGCTGTGCGGTTGGGTGTTCCTCGCAGCGGCGAATTGTTAGATTTTTTCTGCGGTTTGCTGGATTTGGAATCGAAGCAAATTCGAGTTTTGCACGCCAATAGTTTTATCGAAGATCCGACGCGAATTTATCGCGCTGTGCGATTTGCGGTGCGGTTGGGGTTTGAAATTGAGCCGCAGACGGAAGGATACATCCGCAACGCTTTGGCTAGCGGGATTTATTACCGAATTCAGGGGGAAAATGGCCGAGCTCCGGCTTTGGAAACTCGACTCAAAAGCGAATTGAAATACATTTTGCAAGCTCATTACTGGAAAGTTGCTTTGCAAATGCTGGGAGATTTGCAGGCTTTGCGCTGTATTCATCCTACTTTGGAGTTGGATCGGGAGTTGTGGCGGCAACTGCGTTTGCTCGATCGGTGTTTGCAAGGAAGGAAGAAGGAAGGCACGACACGGATTTTGACACGGATACACGGATTAATGATTGAGGGTGAGTCACGAGTCAGAGGGAATAAGGAAGAGGGAATAGGGAAGAAGGAAGAAAAAGAAAAAGCAACTATTCTCAAGGCTCAATCCCCAATTCCCAATTCCCAATTCCCAATTATCAATATTCCCGATTGGCAGATGCGGCTGGAAGTTTTGATAGCTTATGTAGCACCGGAATATCGCGGCAAGGTGGCTGCAAATCTTCAGTTACCTGCTGACAGCATTAAGCGGTTGGAAGTTTTGGAAGCCGGAAAGAAGCAGTTAGCGGAGAATTTGCCTAAGTGCGAGTTGCCGAGTCAGTTGGTGTTGCTGTTGAGGAATTATGAATTGCCGGTGTTAATTGCGATCGCCCTACAAAGTCCGCGAAGTGCACGCCGCCAAATTTGGGAATATCTCACCAAATGGACGAATGTTGAGCCGCCTTTGAATGGCAACGATTTGAAGGCTTTGGGTTATAAGCCGGGGCCTGGGTTTAAACGAATGTTGGATGATTTGTTGGCGGCGAAGTTGGATGGCGATTTGGGCGATCGGGCTGCTGCTATCTCTTTCTTAGCACAACGTTATCCTCAAACTTAGTAAGGTGCGTCAGCAGCGCGTTATTTTTTCTATAATTGATTAGCTAATTGCTGACGCACTCTACTGAATTTTTAGTTTTCAATCCCAAACAGGCTAACCAGGCGATCGTACATTATTGATATTTCGAGAATTAAGGTGAAGAAACATCACGCTCCTGGTTTAATCGCAATTGTCCTTGGAAAGTCACTGGATTTTATAAATGTCAGCATTTTCCATTTTAATTTCATAAAACGGCTAATCAGTCAAATAAAAACCTCAATCTTTACAAAAATTTTGTGATTGTAAAGATTCGATAAAGCTACGAGGGGTTATACCCCCTATGAGTTATAGTGACATATATATAGATGCACCCTGATGGCTTTCCCGTTCCACAAGAGCGGGATTTTTATTGGAAAAATATTGTATTAAGTTTTAATACACCTGGTAGAGATAGAATTGGTGGAATATTCCAATAAAACGATCGCCCGATGCAAAAATAGCACAGCTAAAGCAAAAATGATGGTTCCGAGCGATCGAACATCCGCCCTAACTCCGCGAAATAACCCAAAGGCGGTAGCATAGTGTGGGAAACGGCATCAATGGAAGCTCAACTTAGCGTTCACAGCAGCCCTGCAACAGGGCGAAAACACCATAATTAATAGTTGATTGTACTCTGATTTTTGATTTTTTATGGATTAACAAGATTTCACTCATGATGTTAGGTCAATTTTCTGGAATTCCAACTAGATGATGCTTAGCTTCACAAATTTTTAAGTTTTTTTACTGAATCTTGTCTCCGATCATCAACCCTCTTTATCACTTATATCATGTCCGATCGAGCGATTAAAAGGGCGGGTTTTTGAGATTGTCAATTATTGGAATATATTTTTCGTGAGGGGAACCCCTACGGTATTAGGGGTAATCGACGGGACATAATATTAAGCAGTGTATTTGCCAGTTTGGGGGAGCGAATGTGAGTTATAAAACAATTAAAAACCCGGTTTCTGCTTAAAGAAATCGGGTTATTGAAATCGATGGTGAAGCGCGATTTTCTGTCTACACTATTCGGAAAATAAAAGGGTAGCGGTAAGGTTGGTTAGGAGTTTGCAAAACGTGGAGGATAGCCATTATTGTCAGTCCCCAGTGTAGCAGATAACCTAGGGGGACTAGGATAAAGCCAGCAAGACCAAAAGTGACGACAGTTAACGCCACAATTACGGCGCTGTACAGCCATACATTAAGGTGAAAATTGATGGCTTCTGTGGCGTTTTCTTTGACAACGGGGTCATCTGATACTAACAATACAGCGATCGGCGCTCCGATCGAGAACAGTAACGTGCTGAAAAAAATCGCCCCGTGGCACACCAGTGATAGCAGCTTCCGCTTGTCAGAGTCGTACATATTACTTTTCCTTGACTTTATTGATAATTTTACCTTTAATAGCAACTGTAGCACAGGCTATAATGGCGATCGGGTGATGATTCCCCTACCTAATTTGTGGTCAGTAACCCAGCCCTAAAGGGACTGAGCTTGTAAGAGTAATCAAGCAAGCTGTACTGACCAGCCTAAGTCTTAATTGACTACGTTATTTGAGTCACGACACCAGGCGAATGCGACGCCAGTTCCCTGCTCTGTCGCTTGCAATTAAACAGTTTTAAGGTCACTGAAACAGTGTTGCAAGCCTAACAAGCTCTTATAACCTTGGCGAGGCGAACATTACCCCGAAAGGGAGGCTCGAAAGAGCAAACATTATGCGTGAGCGGGTTGCGAGGTTTGAGGTGGTAATTGTCCCACTGAAAGTACATTACAAAAGTACACCGAATTAAGCAATCCCCGTGTAATGGAAAGATTCACGGCGGTTTCAACCGCCGAGCCGTTTCCCTCTCAGCCCTAAAGGGACTGAGTTCCCACTTACGGATTTTTTTTGATGACAACAGAACTCGAAACTGAACTGCTAACTGCTGTTGAGCGCCGGCGCAACTTTGCTATTATCTCGCACCCTGACGCGGGAAAAACTACTTTGACAGAAAAGCTGCTGCTGTACGGAGGTGCAATTCACGAAGCAGGTTCTGTGAAAGCGCGGCGGGCTCAGCGACACGCTACCTCTGACTGGATGGCGATGGAACAGCAGCGGGGAATTTCTATTACTTCTACTGTTTTGCAGTTTGAGTATAAAAAATATCACATTAATCTGCTCGATACTCCCGGACACCAAGATTTTAGCGAAGATACTTATCGCACTCTGGCGGCGGCTGACAATGCGGTGATGCTTGAGGATGCTGCTAAGGGTTTGGAACCGCAAACTCGGAAGTTATTTGAAGTTTGTAAGTTGCGAAGTTTGCCTATTTTTACTTTCTTTAATAAGCTCGATCGCCCTAGCAGAGAACCTTTGGATTTGTTGGACGAAATTGAGAAGGAATTGGGGTTGCAGACTTATCCGGTAAATTGGCCGATAGGTACGGGCGATCGCTTTAAAGGTGTTTTCGATCGCAGGGCGCGCAAAATTCACTTATTCGAGCGGGCTAAACACGGTTCTCGTGCTGCTGTTGATACCGTCATCGAATTGGGCGATCCGCGCATTGAAGATTTGTTGGAACAAGACCTTTACTATCAGCTCAAAGAAGAGTTAGAACTGCTGGATGAGTTGGGAACTGAACTCGATTTAGATTTAGTTCGGGCTGGAAAAATGACACCAGTTTTCTTTGGCAGCGCGATGAGCAATTTTGGGGTAGAACTGTTTTTAGATGCGTTTTTAGATTACGCTATGAAGCCGATCGCCCGCAAGAGCAGCGCCGGAGATTTGCCCCCAACTTATGAAGACTTTACCGGGTTTGTGTTTAAGTTGCAAGCGAATATGGACCCGCGACACCGCGATCGCGTTGCCTTTATTCGGGTTTGTACGGGCAAGTTTGAAAAGGACATGAACGTGACTCACGCTCGCAGTGGTAAAACGGTGCGTTTGTCAAGACCTCAAAAGTTATTTGCTCAGGATCGCGAGTCGATCGAGGTTGCTTATCCGGGCGATGTGATCGGTTTGAACAATCCGGGAGTATTTGCGATCGGCGATACTATTTACACCGGCCAAAAACTGGAATATGAAGGGATACCCTGTTTTTCTCCCGAACTTTTTGCTTTTTTGAGAAATCCCAATCCTTCTAAGTTTAAGCAGTTCCGCAAAGGCGTTTCGGAGTTGCAGGAAGAAGGCGCAGTGCAAATTATGTACTCGGTTGATGAGTCGAAACGCGAGCCAATTTTGGCGGCTGTCGGACAGTTGCAATTTGAAGTTGTGCAGTTCAGAATGCAGTCGGAATATAATGTGGAAACGACGATCGATATGTTGCCTTACAGTGTAGCTCGTTGGGTTGACGGCGGTTGGGAGGCGCTGGAAAAAGTTGGGCGGCTGTTTAATACGGTGACGGTAAAAGATACTTGGGGAAGGCCGGTTTTGCTGTTTAGAAATGAGTGGAATTGCCGCCAGGTGGAAGGGGAGCATCCTGTGTTGAAGTTAAATGCGATCGCCCCTGTGGTTTCTGGTTTGGCTGTTAGCGAGGAGTGAGGGGGATAATTGGTTGATTCCGGGTTAGGTTAAGTCATTTTCAGAGCTGACACACGGGGCTAAAAACCGGGTTTTTTCGATAATTCTTGGTTTTGATTCGTAGATTCGACCAAAAACCGGGTTTCTTTGAAGGCTGACGCGCGGGTGGCCAGAAACCGGGTTTTTTCGATAATTCTTGGTTTTGATTCGTAGATTCGACCAAAAACCGGGTTTCTTTGTCGGAGTGTGTCAGTCCTGTTAATCTTATCCCCCAAACGTTTTAATAACTCTTTAGGTGATAAAATTGGTAAAGTAGCACCGGCGAAATCTCCTGCATCGCGGGTGACGATCGCCTCCAAGTTATCTGACAGCGCACAAGCTAACTGCACGGCATCTTCAAAATCGGTTAAATTAGATGCAAATGCTATTTCCAAAACGTGGCGATCGACTGCAGATACTTTCATTAATGCTAGTGTTTCAGCAATAGCTTGCCTAGCGCGATCGAGGCTGCGAGTTTGCCTTCGGACAATGTAGAAGATATTTGTTAAGGTTGTTGCCGTTACATATCCCTCAATTTGCTCATTTTCGATCGCCTCAAATAAAGCATCAGCATCTTCTACAAACGGTTCTCGTTCTAGCAAACTATCGAGGATAATGTTGGTGTCTATTAATACCTTCATTTTAGGTATTTCTCCACCAAACGCTCTTCTAACATGAGTGCAACTTCGGCATCTGTTGGAGGTGGCGTATCGGTTTTTGCTAGCCCTCTGAGTCGCTTCGCCGCACCTTTGCGATCGGGCCGCAATCTAATTTCAAATTCGTCATCTGTTGCGGGTGGTGTATCAGTTTTTGCTAGCCCCGTCATGGGTTCCACAAAATCATCTAGCAGAGGTTGGCGGGGTCGGAGTTCCTGTCTGATGGACTCAACAATCGCGTTGACTAGAGCTAATCTGTCGGTAACTGATAGTTTGTGCGCTTCTCGGCTTAATGGCAGCCAAGGAATTTGGGGTATTTGGGATTCGTTCATATTTATATTTTGATATTTTCTGGGTGTATTTTAGCAAATTTAGGGCTGACGCACGGGTAGCCAGAAACCGGGTTTTTCCCTTGAATATTTCGTTGTGATTCGTAGATTCAGCCAAAAACCCGGTTTCTTTAGTAGTTTCATCACCCAACAACTAACATAAACTGCTCTCGTTTAGCTGCGAAACTCAAGCAAGCTAAAATATCCTGTTGCGTGAGATAGGGAAAATCCTCTAGGATTTCTTGATAAGTCATCCCAGAAGCGAGATATTCCAACACGTCATAAACCGTAATTCTCATACCTCGAATACAAGGTTGACCACCTCGCTTACCCGGTTCGATCGTAATGATCTTAGCGATGTCTTGGTCTGACATGGCATTTTTCCTTTAGCTACTGTTTTCAATTTTAGCATCAAAAAATAGAGATTAAAACCTGGCGATTGAAATCGCTTCTTGTCAAACAAAGTCCGCGCAACGCGAGACTAAAAGAGCAAGGAAGTATTTAACCACAAATTGGCATAATTCTTCAGTCCTCTTGTAGAGGACTTTAGCTTTGAGGCAGGGGTTTAAACCCCTGTCGGATCGTGGCGATCGCGCAATATCTCAGAAACAAATAATTTTAGTGAAATTATTTAAGTACCTGGCGGCAAAAGTTGCAACTAATGACAGCAAAATAGAGCTGTGTTAGAACAGTTATCGATCGACCACCCAAGCTATCTTAGAAAGGACGCGATCGCCAGCACTGTAATGGTATCTCCACCTAATTCAAATCAATCGGGTTCATCTGCAAAACAGTCTCTAGAGGCTGGGTTAGCTGCTTTGAAAGCGCGGGATTACGATCGGGCGATCGCCCTTTTAGAATCCGTTACCCAAACCGCAGCTAATCAGCCGTCGGGAATCCGCGCGCAGATGGGGTTAGTGGGTGCGTACAAAGCAACCGGTAATCTGAAAAAGGCGATCGCCCTGTGCTCTTCCCTCGCCACAAGTCCCAACCCTCAAGTCAAAACTTGGGCCGATCGCGCTTTAAAAGAATTAACCCCCCCTCCCCCCCCAAAACCACCGGAAAATAAACCAAAATCCGCAGAAACTCTCCCCGAAACAGGCTTTGTCGCCTTTGATGCCGGAACAAAATCGCCGAAAAAAACGATTGGGGGCGATCTACCGACCGCAGATAAAAAAACAGGATTTTTACCTTTAGAGCCGATTGCCGCGCCTGTAAACGCCAAATCGCAACCGATTTCCCCGCCACCTCCACCCCCCACAAGCCAGACTTCTGAACCGGAAAACTCGACCGAAACCGCACCCGAAACCGCAGAAATTAGCGGCGAAAATAGTTCCGCTTCCCCAACAGATATTCCCGGAGTCGCCAGCCCAGATATTACCACTTACCAACTCACTTGGCGCGACACCGGGCGCGCCAAAAGCCCGCGCCCGCTCAAACCGCTGAAGTTGCTGGAGTTTCGGATACAAGCCGTTGCAAGTGCGATCGCCCTATTTTTCCTAGCCCGGTTTATCCTGCAATTCCTGCTGACAAACACTAATTCTCTGTTGGTTCAGCTTTACATATTCACTAGACTGCCTATTTTCGCGCCGATTCAGCTTTTTTACCGCGATCCAACTCCGTTTGTTCAGATGGTTTTTGGATTGCTTTTGGCCTCGTCTCCCTGGCTGATAGACTCGCTGCTAAAACTGTTTTGCGGCATCGAAACCCTGCGCGGGTCAGTTTTATCCAAGCACAGCAAGGAAGCTAGTCGGGTACTGCGAAGTTATTGTACCAAGCAAAATATGCCGGTGCCGGTGTTGAAACTCTTGCCGCTGAATGTTCCTGTAGCTTTCAGTTACGGCGGTTTGCCCCGTTTTGCTCGGATTGCTGTGAGTCGCGGGCTGTTGGAACAATTGACGGATGATGAAATTGCCACGATTTTCGCGCGGGAGTTGGCCCATATCTCTCACTGGGATTTTGCGCCGATGTCGCTGGCGCTGCTGGTGATTCAGATTCCTTACTTGATTTATTGGCAGGTGGCGCACTGGCAAGAGCGGTTGTGTGATTTAATGACGATCGAGTTTTTGCGTTCTGCTGTTAAATTTGTGGCCGCTGCAATTTCTGCTACGAGTTACGGGATTTATAAGTTGTTGCGCTGGCCGATGTTGTGGCTGTCGCGCCGCAGAGTGTATTTTAGCGATCGCACTGCTGCGGAAATTACGGGCAATCCTAACGGTTTGACGCGGGCAGTGGCTAAAATTGCGATCGGCATTGCTGATAATATCGAACAGCAAAAACAAACTAGCTTTTTCCTGGAAAGTTTCGATCTATTGTTACCTGTAGGCGTTGGACAAGCTGTAACCCTTGGTTCTGCTGCATTACACGCGCCGCTAGAACAGATTTTGCTGTGGGATGTCAGCAATCGGGAGCGCAATTGGTTGACGGTTAACCGCGCGCATCCTTTGCTGGGAGAGCGTTTGAAGCTGTTGGCTCTTTATGCTCAATTCTGGCAACTGGAGACAGAGTTAGATTTGGCAAACGCGGGAGTGCAAGAACAACCCAGGAAAGGAAAATTGTCTCTGTTTAAGTCAATAGTCGAATTTAAAGATTCAAAACTATTTTTACAGGGTGCGCCGTTTTTTGGAATTCCGATGAGTTTGGCGATAGTCGGGGTGCTTTGGCTGATTGGGGGGATTTTTTCGAGGACGAGTATTTGGCAGTTGGATTGGCTTTGGGGCGATCGATCGATTATTTGGGGCTGTTTGCCGATCGGATTTAGCATCGGTACTTTGATGCGGATCAATTATTTCTTCCCGGATATTACACCGCGAGAAACCGCTTCGCCGAGTTTGCCGGAAATTTTGTCAAATCCCGATAGTTTGCCGCTGGATGCTGAACCGGTGCGGCTGGAAGGCCTACTTTTGGGTCGATCGGGTATGAGTAATTGGCTGGGACAAGATTTGATTTTGCAAACGGCGACGGGTTTGGTGAGGTTGCACTATGTTTCGAGGTTTGGCTACATTGGCTCTTTGTGGCCATTTTTGTTCAAAGAGACTACTCGCCCTAGCGATTTGATCGGAACATCTGTGGTGGCGACTGGTTGGCTGCGCCGGGGTGCTACTGTGGCGATCGACCTTGAAAGTCTCCGCAGTCAAGGAGGGAGGGTTAGTGACAGCGGACATCCGATTTGGTCTGCGATTTTGGCCTTTGCTGCTGCTTTTTGGGGCGCATACATTATTATCCAGGGGCCAAGGTGAGACGATTTTGGATTTTAGATTTTGGATTTTAGATTGAAGAATGGGAAATGACTTACTGCATAAGGGTTTCGAGGTTGCCTACAATTGCATTTTTTACAGGTATGAGGAATAGTTATCAGATTGCCGCACTCGATCGCGCACAACGCGCAGCCCCAGATGAGTTTTGAGTTAAACAGGGGATGGGCGATCGGATTCTGGAGTTGCTCCCTACGCACCCTACAGTCTATCCGTTACATCCGTTACATCCGTTACATCCCGTACATTGCTCGTTGCCGAACTTCCTTCGTAAAGAAAAGTTGCTTTTTTGCCAGCGGTCTGTTACATTAGTTTACATAAATTGGATTGAATCAAACAGCGCGATAACTTCAGTTGGCTAAAATCCCTTAAGGCATTGCGTAAAAATTGTCAACATCCCAACACAGCAAGTACAGCCAGCCGCTTGTCGGCTGTTTTTTTTCGATCGCTATTTTTGCTGTGCGGGATGAATTCTCAAAAGTGATTCAGATGTGGTTTCCGTTAAATACAGACTGAAATCTTCCTAAATAACTAGCTCTGTTACCAAGGCTGTGATACCTTTAAAGAATGCTCGGACTCTGCCGGGCCGGATTTAAGGGATAGTGGGTAAATGAGTAGTTCTCAGCATTAGGAGCGAGATTAGGAACGAGGTAAGATTACTGGCTGAAAAAATGTTAGCCATTTTATCCATCACTGTATTAAACTGAATACTGGCATTCCGATCGCTTACAATTGACATCCTTGGACATAAATTTCTAGACGGCGCTGGCTATAAACATTCTGAATCAAAACCGGAAGCAAGTAATACAGAATAGCCAATAGCCTAAACATTTGAGTGATGACTAAAAGTTTACACAACAACCTGAGATTTAAAAGCTCTCTGCATCGGCGGTTAAGTTCCGGCCTTATCAGAGTAAATCATCTTTTTGTTCTAAAAGGTGGGGGGAGCTGTCAAGGTTGGTGGGAGGAATGCGCCAATTCTCCGGTTATGTGGTGTTTGCCTGAAGTCAATATTCAGTTGACTTCAGGTAATTCTGTTCGAGCAAATTAATTAAAATCCAAGTCGGGAGGAATTTTTCATGTCTATTCGTCTTTATGTTGGCAATCTACCCAAGGAACTCGATCGCCAAGAATTGCAAGAAGTTTTTGCACCGGAGGGCGAATCTGTTACCACCAAGGTAATTACAGACCGCAAAACTGGAAAATGCCGAGGATTTGGTTTTGTGACGGTGCTAACCGACGAACAAGCCGACCAAGTTATTGAGAAATACAATGGCTTGATGTTCAAAGAAAACCCGCTGAAAATAGAGAAGGCATTACCCCGCTCTAAGGGTAAATCTGAGAAGGGCGAAGACGATCAGCAGCAGTCGCCCCAGTCACCACAGTTGGTGTCGGCATCGGCGTCTGTTCCAATGCCTGTGCCTGCGCCCCAGCAACAGCAGCGCTCGTCAGCTCCCCCTAGCCAAGGTGGAGGCGCCTCCAGCAAAAGCAATCGCCGTCGGGGTGACAACAACAAGTCTCGCCGCAATCAGTCAGCAGCAACGGTGTCGAGCCCTGATTCCGGCTCGGTGCAGCCAGATCCGCGCTGGGCGAGTGCTTTGGAAGAACTCAAGCAAAGATTGGTGGAAGCTCAGACTACTAATTAGTCGAAAATGGCGGCTAATTGCTGCTACCTCTCGACTTTGGTTGACTGAATGTATCTGGAAGTGCGATCGAGAATCGGTCAAAAAACCCTGTTGTCGATCGCACTATTTTATTGCAAAAAAACCTGTAATATCATGTCCTATCAATTACCATTAATATGGTAGGGGCGGGTTCACCAACAATACCCGCCAATAATTGACAATCTCAAAAACCCGCCCCGGCCGGGTTCTTACGGTCAATCGATCGCACCAGTCCCAATTCTTTAATCGAAAAAGGTATAAGTCCTCTTTATTCGATCGGCCCAAATTCAATTGTCTCAATAAACTCAAAAATCTTGTTCATAATTCCCTCAACTTCAGACTCCAGGGAACCCAATTCATCCCCCTCCTGATAAATGCGCTGACAGCTTACCGTGTAGCAAAAATCGTCAGCAATAAAAGCCATAAGTCCCCGGTAAGCATCCAACCGAGTCAGAGGGCGATCGTTTTCTTGCACGCTGATAGTTGCACCCCCAGGCAAATCTAAAACCACGAAATAAGCTTCTTCATCTTCTAAATATTCTGCGTGGAGTAACTTAGAATTGGCAACATTAGCAAGAATTGCCTGAGAAACAAAATTGTCGAGAAAAGACTTGAGATAACCTTCCTCGCCAACCGACTCGATTGTTTCTTCCACTTCACCAACAACAGGGAAATAATCAATTTTCAGCAAAACGCCAAAGTCATCTGAAAATGCGACACAGCTTTCTTGATCATCAATTTTACCGCCTCGTTCCTCATCAACGGGAATGGGAACGCTAAAATTGCCTTCAGGAGATACGTACCATGCCGCATCGAAATCAGACTCTTCGCCCTCTACTTCCGAGTAAGCAGCAATTACATCCTCAATAATTTCTGCAGCTTCCTCGTCTTCCACACCTAATGCTTGCTGGAATTCCTGAAGAAAAGCCTGGTGCTTCTGAGCTATTTCGCCATCTGCGACAAACATTGCTGCGGTTATGGCAAAAGTATCCAATACTAACTCATCGGGCATGGATTGCCAAGCAGTATTAAATAATGCTCCTAAACCGTCTTGGGCAACAATACCGGCGAGTCTTTGAAACATTGCTGACATATCATCTTCCGAGTATTCAGCAAATATTTCTGATTCCCAAAGTATGCTTTCTAAGATATCAGCATCCGTATCAGGGGAATTTGCCTCCGCTGCCACAAGTGCTACCGCTGCTACGGATTCTTCTAAAGTCAAGCTTGCTTCGGATTGGTCTTCTGAATTGAATATTTTATCAAACTTGCCCACAGGTTTTGCCCCGCTAGTGTTGAGTTTTGCTATTCATAGCCAATTTATGACATAAAAAGATAGTAGTCAATCGATTTTAGATTTTAGATTTTAGATTTTAGATTTTAGAATTGACTTGCGCGAGATAAATACGTTCGGCAAGTTTCATCGGGTACAGGTTTTTTATTTCTGGACGGATGAATCACGTGGCGGGTATCCTGGATGCGGGAATTGTCAGGGATACTCTGGACGCCGGACACGGCGTAGTGCTTCCCTACAGATATCGCACCCGACACGGCGCTGTGCCGTTTCCCTACAGATATCGCCTATTACCAGGGACTGCCAATTATTGTGAATCCGGCCCAAAACGTCGGGTGTGAGAAATCTGCATTTGGTACTTGCGCCGATTGGGTAAGGTCGATCGCGCCTTCAGTCCCCCGCAATTGACCGTTTTTAATTAAAATTTGTTTGTGGATCATTGCCAGTTGAGCTTTTCTGAGCGCTTCAGCTTTAATGTTTTCCGATCGCAAATTGCCGTAAAACTCGGTCATCAACGCCAAAGTGCCGATATCATTAACTTTCCACAAACTCGCTAGCGCTGATTTTACACCACTGCGGACGGCCAGTCCAGCAAATCCCATTTCTGCTGTATTGTCCCCGATCGCAGTTTCGCACGCACTCAGCACTAATAATTCTACTTGTCGGCGATCGTACCACTTCGCCAACCTAAATTCATCTAGCGCCAAAGAGCTGTCCCACAAATCAATCTCAGCTTCTTTTTTTCCATTTTCGCCTTGAGGAAAACTGGCGTGAGTAGCTAAGTGAACGATTCCAAATTCCTGTTGTTCTCGCTGTTTTCTCAGGTTTTGCAGGGTAAATTCTTGATTGAGAAAAGAGCGACCTTGCCACAAGGGAAATCCTGCTGGATTTTGCGTTTCTGTTCTCCTCCCGGCGATCGCAGATAATTCGATCGGCACTGCTGGCAAACGCTCTTTCTTGGTGTGTGGAAACTCTGAAGCACCCATTGCTAAAACTTCGGCATTCAGCAAACTTTGATAATTGGTGTTAGTCAAGCTGATGCTGGGAATTGAACCTAGACTGTATTTTTCTATTAAAAATTGGTTGCCATCGTGTAAAGCTGCTATGGGCAATTGGCGCAAACCGGCATCAAATGCAAAAATGAGAGTGTCGATATTTAATGATTCTAAATTTTGAGAAATCGGTGCAACTAACCATTTGTAAAGTTCCTGGGCGCTTGGCAAATATCTTGTATCTTGCGAACCCCAAGGATTCCCTAAATATTCCTGCAAATATTTCACATTTTTCTTTAATTCTATTATTGTGGCAAGGGCGACTTTTTTGATAATTGGAGGGCCATCTGGAACTACTAAAATTAGCCACAAGTCTCGGATACCTGCCACAACGTAAACAATTACAGCTTGCTTCCCGGTTTCTTCCTTAATTGTTTTGAGAGTTTCTCTTAGATATTGAACGTTGATTTTTTTATCCGTGAAATTTTCCCCATAATAATTTTCGTAGTCTTGTTCAAAGAGTTGGTCAATTAAAGCAACAGCATCGTTAGCATTGCCTTGTTCTAAAGTTTGTTCTACGAGCAACCTGCTAATTGGTGAGGGAAAGAGATTTGGGATATCTGCGGGTGGGGGATTTTCTGCGATCGGAGTTGCTACGGGTGCTGGAGTTGGTTCGGGAGTTGGGGCGGGTGCTGGAATTGTTGCGGGAATTGGAGTTGGTGGCGGCGCTGGAGTTGGTGCGGGAATTGGTGCGGGCGCTGGAGTAATACTCGGTGAATCTTGAACTGGCGCTGTATTTATTGCAGCTATTCTCTCCCAAAGATCAGAAAGATTGACATCAAAGGGTTCAGAATTAGCAATCGGTAAACTAGGAGTTTGCACAATTATTTCCGGCGGAGTTTCTGCGACTGAAACAGTTAAATTGTCAGTAGATGTCTGTGTGGAAATTAGGTTATTTGCTTCGGCTCCCGCAATCGTGTTAACTGACGGGGAGTAAGGAAGTTCTAGGGAGATAATTGTTTCATTGTTACGCTTCCAATCTAATTCGGTATTTCCCGTTTCAGCATTTTGGTCGATCGAGGTTTGTGCTCCCAATAAATCGCCAATTAAAAAAGCTAACTCCTGTTGCGGAGTTTGGCTTGGGCTGACAGCGGGCGCGGGTACGATCGCACTTGTAGGTGCGGGTACGATCGCACTTGTAGGTGGTGGCTGAATCTGAGTTACAGGCTGGGTTAGAGAGGCAAGAGGGGCTGTGGGCGCGGGATTTGGCGCGTTTGAAGGTTGAGGGGCGATCGCAGGTTGAGCGCCGAGGGAGGAGTTGATTTGGGAAACAGAGGGAAGGGTAGGCCTCGAAGCTAGGCGGGCAGCAGCGTTTGGGGTTGTGGGTGTTGAGGGCTGGGTGGGGCGCGCGCGGGGTGGCAGTAGGAATAAACCGGGCAATTCAGGTAGTTGGAAGTTGAGGGGAAAACCAGTTATCGGATCGGGTGTTGCCGAAGGTGCGATCGAAGTTTCGGGTGTTGCCGAAGGTTCGATAAATATTTGGGGAATTGGGAAAGGTGCGATCGAGCTTTCGGGTGTTGGGGCAGGTGCGATCGAGTTTTCGGGTGTTGCCAAAGGTGCGAGGGGTAAACGCGGTGGGAGTTGCGGTGAGGGCGTGGCTGCGGGCGCTGGAGTCGGTGTTGGGGAAGGGGCTGGAGTAGCTGCGGCTGTGGGTGCGGGCGTGGGAGTAGCTGCGAGTGTCGGTGCGGGCGTGGGAGTAGCTGCGAGTGTCGGTGCGGGCGTGGGAGTAGCTGCGGGTGTCGGTGCGGGCGTGGGAGTAGCTGCGAGTGTCGGTGCGGGCGTGGGAGTAGCTGTGGCTGTGGGTGCGGGTGTTGGAGTAGCTGCGGGTGTCGGTGCAACTATTGGCGGCGGTACGGAAATAATTTGAATGCGATCACCATCCTGTCTGTGAGTATAAAGATAGGAATTATCCCGCAAAATTGTTTGAATAGGATTAGAATTTCCCCTAGTAATTGCACCCGCAGTTCCATTTGTGGCAGAATCACCGACAATAAACGGCGTTAATCCTGCGCCTCCGTGGCGGATAATTATAGTACCGCCGCTGCTATCTCCAGGACTTCCAGCCGTAGAAATGCTAGCATTGATGCCGTTGCTGTCTGTGAAGGAATTGAGCGATCGAAAAAACCTTCCCATCAGAATCTCGACATTGCCTCCCGTCCCCTTGCCGAGACTACTTTGAGCGTTAATTTGACTCACCGTAATATCGCCCGTAGCACTGCGGTTATAAGCCGTGACATTCCCTGCATTCCCCTGCGCCGAAGAGTCAATTTTACCAACAGTAATACTTCCGGTAGCGTCGAGCAATATACTGCCGCCATCACCAGCAGACGAGGTATTGATATCGCCCGCAGTAATATTAGTTCCAGCATTCAGATCGATATTGCCGCCATTGTTAGGGGAAGTCGCATCAAGATTTTTAGTTGTGATTTCTCCGTTCTCACTAAACAAAGAAATTCCGGCGGGTGAGGTGATATTTTGGGCGGTAATATTATTCGTAGTAATAATGTTAATTGCAGCGGAACTTTCGGGGATATCATCTTGAATATTGACGCTGTTGAGGGGAGTAACACTGCCCACAGCACCGCCAAAATCAACACTTCCGGCATCGGGTTGAACAGTCAGACTGTAAGGCCCGTCAACAGTAGACTGAAAAGTAATATCGCCAGTCTCTAAAATTTTGACCGACAGGTTATCACCTAATGTTACCGGAGCGTTAAAAGTAATGTTATTGCGGTTGGTTTCGATATTTCCCTTAGCAGTAATAGAGTCATTTGCCTTGACATCAATATTGCCACCAGTCACAGTAATACTGGGAGCGAAAGTGCGGGAATTAATATCAGATGTCGAAACTGTTCCGCCAGCATTTATGGTGATATCTCCGCCCTTGCCATTTGCCGCAGCGGTAATAATTGGGCCGGCAGTTGTGTCGATATTACCGCCGCTTTGAATGCGAAGATTACCGCTATTGGCGTTGAAGCCGCTTAATAAGAGAGCGCTACCAATTCCTGCTGTACTGATGTTGGTTCCAGCTTCGAGGGAAATATTGCCGCCGTTGTTGCCGCCGATCGCATTGATGATTCCTGCCGTAGTGTCGATCGCCCCGCCGCTTTTAAACGTGATTGAGCCGCCGTCTTGATTGCCGATCGCCCGGATGTCGCTGGTAGTAATATTTCCCCCAGCATTTAGATTAACATTGCCGCCTATATTAGTTTTAAGATCGGGAGATGAACCGTCATAACTTGTCAATAGCTGGCCTGTAGTAATATTGCCGTTGCTATTAGTAAAGTTAAGATTTCCACCCTGTATTCCCGATACTAATACATTGCCTATATTAATGTCACCGCTGGTAGTAGATAAAGTAACATTGCTACCGTTGCCGTTACTAGAAGTACCCGCGATCGCGGTTCCTGTTGTCGGTGTTGTGATGCCGGTGCTGGCTTGAAGAGTGATATTTCCAGCAGCGCGATCGCCCGTGACATTAAGCGTTCCGGTATTTATGGAACCGACAGTGCTCGTAAGTGCGATCGGGCCGCCGTTTTGATTCGCTGTTACAGTGAGATTGCCAGTCGTAATATTGCGATCGGCACTCAAAGTAATTGACCCACCATTTTCCGGTAGAAAAATCGTATCATTTCCTGAATCCTGAGAGCTGGTGGCATTTAATTTTCCTGTAGTGATGCTGCCATTCGTGCTAGTAAAATTAACAATCCCGCCTTGCAATTTACCATAGTTTAATACGTTACCTGTTATAATATTTCCACTGGTAGAGATAGTAATATTGCCGCCCTTCTTACCGCTGTCTGAAGTATTAGTGAGGTCGCCAAGCTGGATATTGCCGTTTACGCTTGTAATATTAATATTTGCACCATCTGCTGTAGATTCATCTAGACTATCTGCACCTATATAACCTACGTTAATGTTACCCTTTGCCTGTAACGTTACAGAACCAGGAATGCTGGATAAAGCGCTATTTCCAGTGGTTATATGTACTCCGCTTGGAGGAAAAATAATAGCTCCCTGTTCGCTGATGATGGTAACATTACCACTACTACCAGTAGGTACTGTATTAGGAACTCCTCCTGCAAAACTCTCTATACAATTGTTAGAGGAGGTACAGTCTAAAGTGATATCGTTTTTTGCTTTGAGAGTAATGTCACCCGCTCCGCTAGGTGCGAAAGAAGCTATACTTTCTCTAAGAGTAAAGCTGCCACCGGCATTAACAGTAATATCACCGCCCTTGCCATTCACAGCGGTGGCTATAGCCCGAAGTGCTCCTGTTGAAATATTTCCTCCGGCAGTCAAAGATATAGAACCAGCATCGCCCCCAAAATTATCTGCGTTAATGTTTCCTGTTTGAATGCTGCCTGCCGCTTGCAAAGTTATAGGGCCAGTTTGACCAGTTCTTGGGAACAAATTCGGATCGGGAAACGTATCAATTTTTCCTACTACTTGAATGTCACCACCCGATCGCAAAATTACCGATCGCGAACTTCCCAATATAAATTCATCTGTACCGGGAGAAGCATTAGCCAAATTTGCATCTGGACTCGTAATTACGATATCTCCATTAAAAGTAATATTTCCTGTACCAGAAGTTGTATCTACCTTGATAGATGCACCCGTGTAACCCCCAGAAATATAATCACCATCTTGTATAAATGGAGGATCGTACAGACTAATAAAATTCGCAGGTTTACCGGATAAATCAACAATCGATGTGTTATTTCCGCTCCTAAAGTGAGAATCTGTAGATATCATGCCATCACTCACTAAAGTCAGATTTCCGCCACTGACAAATGGCGTTTGCGAAAGATGATTCAGCGCCAAAAGATCGATACTTTGATTTCCCTGAATGTAGAGATTTCCGCCAGCATTCGCCACAAACGGATTTGCCACACTATCGCGCACCCGCACAGTATCGCCAGCCAGCAAATTCAAATCACCCGTTGTACGCAATTGACTTTCAACTAATGTCAAATTGCGATTAGCTGACAGCGTTGCAGTCTCCGCAGTTACTTCTTTAGCAGCGACATCTCCATTCTCTACCTGCAAACCAGAACCAGTTAATTCTATTTGCCCTCCAGCGTTGACAGTCACCCCCGTTGCACTTCCCCCGCCACCCGTCAACAACTGCGGCAAAGATGCAACCGGCAACACCCAATTTTGAGGCAAACTCCCCGCGACAGATTGCGGCTGAATCTCCAAACTCAACAGATTTCCCGGTTGACTAATTCTGACTAAACTCTCACCCGGTACAGCCGCAACAGTAATATTTCCTCCCGGTGCAGAAAGTTGTCCCGTACTCAAAACCGTGCCACCCAATAAAGTTAAATTTTGCCCTTGTCCCACAGCCAAATTGCCTAAATTGATAATTCCCCCCGGCTGTGTATTTGTAAAAGCAAAAGTATTAGGATTTCCGACTAATTGAGTATAATTATTAGTACCAGCCACACTAAACCAGTTATTGCTAAAACCGATGCCCGTCGCAGTAGTCGAGGTGAAAGCAGCAGGCACATTCAAACTGGCATTTGTGCCGAAAACAATCCCCGCCGGATTCATTAAAAATAAATTGGAATTGCCGCCCGTTATTTGAATTAATCCGTTAATCAACGAAGCATCGCCGCCGACAACTCGCCCTAAAATATTGCGGATATTAGGATTTGATATAAAATTGGCAGTTTGCCCTTGAGTTAAACCGAATTCTTGGAAACTGTGAAAGAGATTTGCACCGTCGCCGGATTGTTGGCCGCCGTTGATGTTGAATTGGTTGCCGCTGGGAGTAATTTGAGTATTCGTGCCGTCGGTTGCGGGGGTAATTTGGGCTGTGGCTGTTTGGGATGCGGGGAAAAGTCCTATTTCCCACATTGTTAAGGTGGTGAAGGAGAGGAAGGTGAGGAAAAAGCGGGGTTTTTTGTGTGTGGATTTCATGGTGTTTTTAATATATGTTATGATGAGCGTCAATTCACCTACCAATAAATTACAATATCACAATCCCGTAGGGGCGGGTTCACCGAAATATATGACACCCAACGACGGATATTAAAAACCCGCCCCCACCCCACCCAAATATTAATAATTTATTGAATTTAACCCGGTGGCGGGGATGTTGTTTGGGGTTATTGGTTGGGTGGGGGCGGGTTTATAAAAATTGTTGGTGGGTGACAAAATCCCTGGCGAACCCGCCCCTACGAATTTTGGTTGTTTGGGGTTATTGGTTGGGTGGGGGCGGGTTTTTACAGATGATTTGTGGGTGACAAAATTAGTCGCGAACCCGCCCC